>JAZQEQ010000135.1:0-13735 GCA_045539055.1 Oscillospiraceae bacterium
TACAGCAAGCTGGTGCTCGCGACCACCACCTACAACGCCGAGATATTCCCGTTCATGCGCGAGTTCATCACCCACCTCACCGAGCGCAACTTCCAGAACAGGACAGTTGCTTTCATCGAAAACGGAAGCTGGGCGCCTCTCGCGGCTAAGGTGATGAAGGGAATGTTCGAAAAGAGCAAGAACATCAACTACACCGATACCACGGTAAAGATACTCTCCGCGCTGAACGAGGAGAGCACCGCACAGCTCAACGCGCTTGCCGACGAGCTTTGCAGAGAGTACCTCGCACAGCAGGACTCCACAGCAAACAAGAACGACCTTACAGCACTCGAGAACATCGGCTATGGTCTGTATGTAGTGACCTCCAACGACGGCAAAAAGGACAACGGTCTTATCGTAAACACCATCACACAGGTCACAAACACCCCCAACAGGATAGCAGTTACGATAAACAAGGAGAACTACTCCCACCATGTAATAAAGCAGACGGGCATCATGAACGTCAACTGCCTGACAGTGGACGCGCCGTTTGCGGTGTTTGAGAAGTTCGGCTTTGTCAGCGGACGCAACGTTGACAAGTTCGCAGAGTGCGAGCCGCTTCGCTCGGACAACGGACTGGTATTCCTGCCGAGATATATAAACTCGTTTATGTCGCTGAAGGTAGAGCAGTATGTTGATCTCGGAACTCACGGAATGTTCATCTGCGAGATCACCGAGGCAAGAGTCATCTCGGGTGCGGAGAGCATGACCTACAGCTACTACCACAGCAACGTAAAGCCCAAGCCCGATACCGAGGGCAAGAAGGGCTATGTATGCAAGATATGCGGCTATGTGTACGAGGGCGACGAGCTCCCCGAGGATATCGTATGCCCCCTGTGCAAGCACGGAGCCGCTGATTTTGAACCGATAAACTAAACCAACAGGAGGAACACGATTATGAAAAAGTATGTATGCGATGCTTGCGGATGGGTATATGACGAGGAAGCAGGAGCTCCCGAGCTCGGAATTGCTCCCGGCACAAAGTTCGAGGATCTCCCCGAGGACTTCGAGTGCCCCCTTTGCGGTGTAGGCAAGGATATGTTCAGCGAGCAGTGATACCAAACAATAAAAGGGTGCTTTTATGGGAACTGTCCAACAGAAAAAATAACCTATTCCGAAAAGCTGCGTTAACCCGCAGCTTTTCTCTTTGCTCTTGTAACAGTAGCCGAACTCACCGCCACATTAAACCTATAATAAATATCGATCTGCTGTGTACGCTTTCCGCTTGATTTGTTGGGAGCGTGTACCACTATCCTCTCAATCAGCTCGTGCATAATTTCGGGAGTGAGCTCTTTAATCTCGGTGTACTTTCTGACAGCCTTGATGAATTGCTCTGTATCAGCCGTTTGTTGTTCGGTCTCCCGAATTGCTGTATTTAGTTCCTCGGACAGCTTTTTCAGATTTCTTTGCTCCGTTTCGTAGTTCGCAGACATCTTTTCAAAACGCTCATCCGAAATCTTCCCCGCAACATTGTCCTCATACAATCGAATAAATAACCTGTCAAGCTCCGCAATCCGTTTATCGGTTTGTGTGAGCTTTTTCTTTGCGGCTTTCAGATCAGAACTTATTCTTTGTGTGGAGTGTTCTGTGGCTATCTTCAAAAACTCATCTTCTTGCTCTCGCACAATTAAGCAGATCTTGTTTAGCTCGGATAACAGTATTTCAGTCAACACTGAAGTGCGGATATAATGCACTGAGCAAGCCGACATATCGAATGCGTATGTACTGCATTTCATGTGTTCGTAATCTTGTGACATCGTTCTTGCTCTCGCCAAATACAGTCTTTGTCCGCAGTCTGCACAGTAAACCATTCCTGAAAAAGGACTGACTTCATCGTGCTTTGTAAGCCTGCGACGCTTATTAGCACGAATTTCTTGGACTAAATCAAAATCCTCTTGTGATACAATAGCCTCGTGAGTATTGCGGAAGATCTGCCATTGTTCGGGTGGGTTTTCGATCTTCTTTTTGCTCTTGTAGCTTTTCCTGCTTGTTTTGAAATTCACCGTATGCCCCGCATATTCTGCTCTTGAAAGTATGTCCTTTACAGTTTCGCAGCTCCATCTGTATGGGCTTGTCTCGTGAATACTTCTGAATGAAAAGTTTTTGTAACTCGTTGGACTTAATGTGTTCTCTGTGGTGAGCTTCTTCGCAATCTGAGCAGGTCCCAAACCCTCAATACAAAGCTGAAATATTCTGCGGACAACAGGTGCGGTGTTTTCATCTATTTCCCAAACATTCTTGTCAGCCTCGGATTTCTTATAGCCGTAAGGAACATTTGTAGCAAGCGGCTTTCCCGATTGACCTTTTGCTTTGAATACCGCCTTGATTTTTTTGCTTGTATCCCTTGCATACCAATCGTTAAAGACATTCTTGAAAACCATCATTTCATTCTCGCTTCGGAGCGTGTCAACCCCGTCATTAACTGCGATATAGCGAACATCGTAATCAGGAAGTATGATCTCGATATACTGTCCTGTCATAAGATAATCTCTACCAAAACGAGAAAGATCTTTTGTGATAATAACGCCTACTTTTCCCGCTTTAACATCGTCTATCATACGAATAAAATCAGGACGATTAAAATTTGTCCCGCTATAACCATCGTCAATGTAAAACTGAACATTCCGAAAACCGTTGTCTTCCGCATACTTCTGGAGCATAGCCTTCTGATTTGTAATACTGTTGCTTTCTCCTTGCAGATCATCGTCATTACTTAATCTGCAATATAACGCTGTGATTAAATCTAACATATAAACCTCTCTTTCCGATCTCACAGCGGAATATGACATCCATATTGTAGCGCAAATCCCGCTGTACGTCTAGCCCATTTTCAGTAATTTATACTTCTTTTTTCAATAGCCTTGCGATAAGCTCTGACAGGCTCTCGCCTCCGTTGAATGTAGTAACTACTATGTAAGTAGTTGAGCCGATCTTGTACTCTGTTACATTGTTCATAATATCTCCCCCTTCTTCTGTTTGAAGAGATATAATTTGAAATCCTATCCGAAAAGGTAACCTCCATAAAAATTTTCAAAACACTTAAAATATTTATGAAGATCTGAAATAATTAAATTTTTTTCTGTAACAAAGGTGTGAAAATCAAAATGTCCATATTTGATCGTTTTTAAAGATTTTTTTGAGTTTTTCTTCTGAAAAAAGCACTTTTTTGGCTTAAAACGGTCAAAAAAATAATAGGACAAAATTTCGGGGTGAAATTATGTCCATATTTCAGGTGAGCGTTTTTAAAAAATCGTTTTATATAAGTTGATTTTATTTTATAAAAAAATTCCGTTGTTTTATAAAAATTATCCGTTATTTCAATGAAATAGTTTTCAAAAATATTTAAGTTGATTTATAAAATTTTCTTGTTGTTTTATATAATTATTTCGTTGTTTTTGAAAATGCTTCGGTTGCTTTATAAATTGTTTCCGTCGATTTATAAATAATTTCCGTTATTTATAAATGACTTTTAATTTTTATAAAAAATAGCAGTTGTTTTATAAAACTTTTTCGTTAGTTTATAAAAACATTCGGCTACTTTATAATTTCTTTATGTTGTTTTATAATATATTCCTGTTATTATTGAAAAACAAATCGTTGTTTTTCGGCTGCTTAACCTGAAATTGAGACATTAATTTTTTGAAAATGTAACCTTTTTGTGAAAATGAAGAATGCCCGTTGTTGAAAAACGGGCATTTTGTGGCTTATTTTCGTAAAAAGATATATGGTTACATCTTTTTGAGGCGAAAAATGTAACCTGAAAATGTAACCTTCTGTAATAGAAATTTGCTTAGCAAGAATATTGAAAAAACTAGTTATATGTGTTAAAATGGATATAGATTACAATTAAAGTCGACAAAACGGAGATATAGATATGCAAGTAATAGTTTTCGACATAGGCGGAACGCTTATGGAATACAAGAATATGCCGCTTTCGTGGCTGGATTTCTACAAGGACAGTTTCCGTTATGTTTGTAGCGAGCTTTCGCTGACCATAACCGAAAATGATATAGACAAGTCATTTGAGGTGCTGAAAAGCTATAATCCCCGTATCAATCCCCGTGAGGTTGATGTAACTCCCGAAGTAATTTTCAGTGAGGCTACGGCTCATTGGCAAGGAAAATTTGAACTTTCCGATGTAATAAACAAGTTTTATGAGTCGATGAATTTAACAGCATATATTTATCCCGAAACGCTTGATTTCTTGGGCAAGCTGAAAGCAGAGGGATACATAATAACGGCTCTGACCGATGTAGCAATCGGAATGCCCGATGAACTGCACAAGAGCTATTTTCCCGAACTTCTGCCCTATTTTGATATGTATGTTTCATCAATCTCTTGCGGTTACCGCAAGCCTAACCCAAAAGGACTTTCGGATATTGCGGAGAATTTCGGCGTTGCATCTTCTGAAATGATTATGATTGGTGATGAGGAAAAGGATATTAAAACTGCAAAGAGGTTTGGCTGTAAGTCCGTTCTGATTGACAGACGGAACAGAAATGCTGATTTCGGGCAGGATTATATGGTTACGGATTTGAATGGGCTTTGGGAGGTGCTGAAATGATTACAGACGATTTATACATAGTAAATTATTGTCACCCAAACTGTGTTCCTCTGAAAAATATTATGAGATTACCAAAGGAAGAAGCTTTCGCACTTGCTTATGAAATGGCACAGCAAAATAAAGACACAACGGCGTTTTATCGCTTTGCGGATTTTGAAAATTATTATCCCGAACGCTTAAAAACTGATGAGCTTTTATATTCTCAATTTGTCAAAATGGGTGGAAAAGCAACAGAAAAGCATCCGCTTTCATTTGTACTTCAAGGCAGCGAATATCTTAATGAATGGTTTGGTAAGGGAACAGTGACACAAATACCGCTGAATAGTATCCCTGATAACTGTATCAGCTTTACATACGGTGACAGCATGGCGGTGCTTAAAAAGCAGGGTAAATTTGCAATGCTTACAAAGGATATGCTTATTAAAGCTATATCTGATTATGATGGCTCCGCTGTTGATTTTATTCGTCACATCAGTGGTAAATTTTATTACATAGAGGTACAAGTTTGGTGCGACATTAGTTGTATTGATGATTATGCAGAGGTGTTGAAATGAGAAATATGGTTACAATACAGCATACTCAATCCGAACAGCATATAAACAAAATGATAGGCTCATTAGGCGGCTGGAATTTAACCAAGCTCGGAATAAAGCAGGCTCATTCTATTGGTAAAAATCTTGCCGATGAATATAAAAATCAGAAATTTGTTATATACTCCTCTGACCTGCCAAGAGCAAAACAAACTGCTGAAATAGTTTCAGGCTATTTTAATACAACTCCTATTTTTACAACCGCATTAAGAGAATTTGATTTAGGAGAGGCAAACGGAAAATCAAAGGAATGGGCAAGGAACAACCAGCAATGTCCCGTGTGTCAAGGTACGATTGATTGGGCAAAATCCGTATATGATAAGCCTTTTATCGGAGCAGAATCTAAAGCTGATGTTTGGGACAGGCTTTCAAAGTTTATGACCGATATGCTGGCTGAAACAGATGACGATATTATCATCGTTTCACACGACGGTACATTGAGCGTTCTTTATGCGTTATGGCTTGGTATGGATATTGAAATGCTGAATAAGTGTAATCTATCGGGCAAGACAGGCGGTGTTTCTGTTTTGCAGGAAGATGATGACGGAAATCGTGTTATTGCACGATTGAATGATATGTCGTATATGAAAGAGGGACTATAATGGATATTAACTTTTGCACACAATGCGGCAAACCGCTTACATACAAGACAATCGGCGATGAGGGTGAGCAAAAATATTGCGAATGCTGCAGCAAATTCTATTTTGATAATCCTGCAAGCTGTGTGCTTGTTGCGATTATCAACGAAAATAATCAGGTTCTTTTGTTGAAACAGAATTATATTTCAACGAAGAATTACACGCTTTGCTCTGGCTATCTGAAAAAGGGCGATACTCTCGAAGAAACCGTTGCTCGTGAGGTGCTTGAGGAAACGGGACAACGTGTGATTTCCTGCGAATATGTGCAGAGCTACTATTTCGCACCTAAAAATCTTATTATGGCAGGCTTTATCGCTTATGTAAAGGCGAGCGAGTTCGGTAGCTCCAACGAGGTTGATGGCCTTTTGTGGGTAGATTTGGATAAGGCTGTGACTATGGTGGAGAGGGAGAATAATTATTCGGGTGTGCATTTGGAGAGGTGTGTTGAGAAATTAAATAAAAGGTAATATATAATCAGTATTAACAGACAGATTAATTATTAACCAAAGAAAGAGAGGTCTAAAATGGAATTGATATCAGGTGTAATAAAAGAAGATTATTCTGACTACATACTTTATTTTATAGAGGATCTTTCAAATGAATTTAAACAAGAAATTCGCAACAAACTAGTTGCGATTTGCTATGGTGCAGATAGAGCACAATCATCAAGTAAAATATCTTCCTACAAGGAAACAGTAAAAGAGTTTATACGAAGATACAAAACGAATAAAAACGCTTCTATAGATCGAAAAAAAGGAATGATAGGTGAGTTGCTTGTCCATGTCATTTTAGAAATTGAAGGACGTTTTACAGTAGGGTCTCCTTTTTTTAATATGGAAGAACGTAGTTTTAAAAAGGGGTATGATATAGCTTTGTTTGAACCTACAACCAATGAATTATGGATTGCGGAAGTGAAATCTGGCGAGATTCAAAACAACCAAAAGAATGGTTCTTCTGCGATTGTAGGATTGATTAACACTGCCAAAAATGATTTGTATCAGCGTTTAAATGCACCTAACACAAGCCTATGGCTAAATGCATTGAATGCTGTACAAGTATCTATAAGCAATAGTAATCATCAAAAAGATGCTATAATTAAACTTATCGAACAATATGCCGATGATGCTGTAACCGGAAACAACTCTAGCCAATCATTTAATGTTGTTTTATCAGGTGCACTATTTCATCCTATGACTGACTGTATGGAAGCTAAAAAAGTTGGTCGCAAATATAACACAATTATTAAAGCAAACATATTTAATAAAGTATTTTTAATGGCAATTCAAAAACAAACTTTTGAGGCTGTTTATAGTTTTCTAGAATGCGAGGCAAATGATGAAATTTGATTTAACACTAACTAAAATTAATAATACAAATTTTGCCACATTGTATGATCGTTTCATCATCGGAGATGAATTAAGCATAAAGCAATATGAAAGTATGTTGGCAATTGCAATCTGTTTCACCAATGCAAATGACATATATGTACAGCAACTTGGGTATCGTATTATAGTTGATTATTGCAATCAAACTAGTGATTATATCCCATTATACGAAATCGCTATTAACAAAGGGCTCTATCCTATAAGCAAGTTCATTGAGCAACATTATATTTACGATGAACAAAGAAATTTCTTTACTGAATGGAATGATGCTTTTGTTGAACAATATGCAGTAGGTAGTATGTATCAAAGCGAACAGCAGTATTCTCTGTCGAATTTCTTTGAAGATAAGATGCGTAGCACCGTTTCTGTGATTGCACCAACGTCATACGGGAAATCACAATTGATATTATCTGCGGTAAAAGAATATTCTGGTAAAAAAATATGTGTTATCACATCTTCGAAAGCGTTGTTAATACAAACCAAAAACAGAATACAGTCTGTAAATAAAGGTGAGTTTTCTAAAATAGTAGTTCATCCCGAAATGTATAATCCTAATGATCCATCGTGTATTGCAGTATTAACACAAGAGCGTCTTCAAAGACTATTTAAAACGGATTCTAATATGGCATTTGATTGTATTATTATTGATGAAGCACATGAACTTCTAGAAAATGACGACAGAAGTCACATATTAGCAAATGTAATCATAGTTGCACAAAAAAGGAATCCAAATGTGGCGTTTAAGTTTTTAACTCCATTTCTTACTGATGGTGATAATCTAAAAACCAGATATACAACTTATAATATCCAGAATTTCAAAGTCAACGAATATGTAAAGTCTGAAAAATATTATTTATATGATATGAGAAATCACAAAGGATTGAAATTGTACGATCAATTTTTAAATAGGTTCATTTGTATACCTACAACAAAAAGTTTCAGTTATGAAGAAGACTTCGTTCAAGAATATAGTGGCAGTAAGAATATTATCTATTTGAACAAGCCTACTGATATCGAAAAGTTCGCGCTAGCTTTGGCTGCTATTATGCCTGATGCGGAGTCCGAATTGATTTCAACTGCATGTGAAAACATTTCAAATTATCTTCAACCTCAATATAATCTGTTGGCTTGTCTTCGCAAAGGTATTATTTATCATCACGGAAGTGTTCCTGATGCTATAAGGATTTATATAGAAGATCTTTACAAGAAGGATACAGCTATTAAGTACGTAATAAGTAGTTCTACTCTATTATCTGGAGTAAATCTCCCCGCTGAGAAAATGTTCATCCTCGATAACAGACGTGGTAGATCAAATTTAACCCATGATTCGTTTAAAAATTTAGTTGGTCGTGTTTGTAGATTTAGCGAGATATTCGATAACAATAATGGTACGTTACAACATTTGTTGCCACAAATTTATCTTGTTTTCGGCAGATATTATGCACAAAATGCAAATTGCGAAAAATTTCTACAAAATGTAGCTAAAGTTGAGCAAAGATATCAAGATAATGTTGAAAATGTTTTGCTCAATCATACAATTATTGACACCAACAATAAAGACGAATTACGCAAAGCATCGGAATTCATACAAAACTATGAAAATGGGGTAATCGAAGATTATCATGATAGATACACAAGTACTGATGTAGGCAAATCGTGTATTATGAATGGAATAAGTGAGATAGATGTTTTCTTACATGAGACAAATATGCAGCAACAAGTAGAATCTTATAAAAAGAATAATTATATTATAAGTGATTCGAGTCAGTTAATGGAAACCATTAACACTCTTTTTATAAAATATCTACCAGATGTCGGCGAAGATAGTTTGAAAAGACTAGCATACAAAGAAGCTCGTAAATTCTATGCTATGATGTTTGGATGGCGTATTGGTAATAAATCCTATTCTGAGATGATTTCGCTTTTTATCGGCTATTGGCAAAAATTGTATAAAGCGGACAAGAATGCGATTGTATATGTTGGTAGATGGGGCGATATAAAAAAACCAAAGAGCATAGTTCCTCGATATACAAAATTACGTGGAAAAACCAAAACCGAAGTTGTTAATTTGGCGATTGTACGCATAAAAGAGGAACAAGATTTTATAGATAATGCTCTTATTAAGTATGTGGAAGTTCTTTATGACCTTGGATTAATTGAAAATAAGTTCTATGCTCAAATCAAATATGGAACTGATGATGAAACTATTATTTGTTTAATTAAAAACGGGTTATCACTAAGTGCTACTGTCTTATTAATAAAAAAATATCGCAAATATTTACAAATTGATATATCTGCAAGTACTGTTGTATATGGAGACACACTTATTGCGGAAATGGAGAAAGAGAAAGAAAATCAGATACTAATCTATGAAATACAGAGCTGCATATAACTTATTTAAAAGCAAAATGGGTACCGTTGTTAGACGATACCCATTTGTCATATTCCGCTATTTACATTTTTCTGTAGTGAATGCTGCCTTTCAGCACCCTTTTTATTTTATTCACATTTATCAAAAAGCGTTTCAAGCTCCTCGGCGGTCATCTCGCGGCACTCGCCGCCCTGAAGCTTCGGGTCAAGAACGATACCGCCCATGCGCACTCTTTTCAGGTGCACCACCTTGTTCCCTACCGCCTGCATCATGCGCTTGACCTGATGGAACTTTCCCTCGTGCAGTACCAGCCTTACAACGTGCGGCTCGTCGGTCAGCGTGAGCTTCGCAGGCAGGCACTCCTCGCCGCCGTCGATAGTCATGCCCGAGGCAAATACCCCGATATAACGCTCCTCAGACGGACGCTCAAGAGTGACGATGTACTCCTTTTCCACATGGTTTTTGGGCGAGAGCATCTTATGCGCAAGCGCGCCGTCATCCGTTATGAAAACAAAGCCCTCCGTGTCCTTGTCGAGCCTGCCCGCAGGAAACAGACCCTTTCTTCTGAACTCCTCAGGAAGAAGCTCCAGTACCGTTTCGCTTAAGCCGTCCCTTGTCGCGCACACAACGCCGTCAGGCTTGTTGAGCATGATGTACATGAATTTCCTGTACGACACCTCCCTGCCGCAGACAGCCACCCTGTCACGGTCGGGGTCTATCTTCGCGTCGGCAGACTTTACGGGCGCGCCGTTCACGGTTATCTGACCGCGCTTTATCATCGCCTTTGCGTCCGAGCGCGAAACTCCGCCCTGCTCGGCTACAAACTTATCAATGCGCATACTTTGCTCCTTTCGGCGGACTTCGGGGTAAACAAAAAGCTCGCAAACAGCCTTACGCTATCTGCGAGAATGGGATCTAACGTATCTCGTTTTAACTCTACAGTACCATTCTTCGCTCCAAATGCCTCTGGTATTATATCATATTTATAACACAAAGGTCAAGCCTCACAGCCTGACCTTAAATTATTTTATATACGGCAACAATGCTTTAAACGCGCTCTCTGCTCTTTTTCGGTGCTCCTCGTCCATTCTGTTCAACTGCTCTGACAGCGCAACATTATCGCTCGTCTGACTTCCGAAAAGCATATAATCCGTTGACAGGTCCAATACTTCCGACAAACGCATAAGTGTTTCAAGCGACATCGCTTTCATTCCTCGCTCTATCTCATAGATATAGTGTGGAGATACAAATATCATCTCTGCAAGCTTCTCCTGTGAAACGCCCACACTTCTGCGCCGCGCCTTTATTCTGCCGCCTATTTCGATCAAATTCATATCGTTACCGTCCTGTTGCTATATTTTAACTCTAAAAATAGTATATAGCTGTCCGCTATAAAATTATACTATCTTTTAGCTATATTTACTATAGCAAATAGCAACATTATATGATATAATGTTAAATGACCGGATAATTAGTACCGCTTCTTTTCGGCGGTATTCGATCAGGATCTTGAGCCGATATGGCTTAATTATTGAACATGGAGGAAAAACTATGAAGATGAAACGAATTTCTGCGGCAATGCTTGCAACGGTAATGGCTTTATCGCTGGCGGCTTGCGGCGCACCTGCGGAGAGCACAGGCGCAGGCTCGGAGGGCGCAGGTGACGTGCAGATCTCGACAGAGCGCACTGACGAGCAGGCTGACCCTGCGGAGAGCACAACAGCCCCTGCCGTGACCGAAACGACCGAGCAGACCACCACCGCAACCACCGCTCCCGCTGAGCCTGAAGCGCCTGTGGAGCTTCCTGTCCTGAACGTGGAGCCTGCGCTTGTTATGAACGGCTGTATGGCTTTTAAGGCTGATGGTAAGAATTACGTTTATAATATAACTGAAAATGAGATGTACGAAACAGAGTATGATGTTGATGCCATTACTGTGCTTAAGGGCTGTGTGGCTGTAGTGGGTGATGTATCGCCTTACAGATTCGATGATATAGATGCTTATGTTGTCAACTTAAAAACGGGCGAGCAGCATGCAGATGTAAGACCATTTTATAATAGTGACTGGAACGGCAGTTATCTGACCGTTGGAACACTTGAAGAAAGCTTTTCGGGAAACAAGGTATCCATAGGTATGCTCAATAGCAAGGGTGAATGGGTGCTACCGCTGTCTGCTGATTATGCTGTATGCAAGGAAAAAGATATTGATAAAACACAGTATGCATTTCAGAACAGTGAGATCATTGATTTTGGCAATTCGCTTTTTTATGATATAACGAACGACAAGGTGATTGATTATATTCCTATTTGGAGCGTGACGGATGACAGAATACTTATATTCGATAACTATGATGATACCACGGGTACACATGAGTTCTATAATTATGATATATCAACTGGTGAGAGAACGTATATGTGCGAGGCGGGTTATCCGTTCAATGAAAAAACGCCTACTTGTCATGCTAGTACGAAAGATTTAGATGGAGTATATAAAGTATTTGATCGAAACTATAATTTGCTTGAGCACGACCTTTCAGAGTACAAAATTCCTGACGGTGAAATAAGAGGTGCAAACGAAGAGGCAATAGTTTTCAATGCAATTAGCGAGGGCGGCGGCATCTATACCATAATTCTTAACAAGGACGGCAACTATGTCTGCGATCCGTATAAATATGATAAGAAAGTAGACGGCGTTTATAATGCTTATTTCAGTGAAAGCAAGATAGTTTTGAGATATAATAAGATAAACGACCGCATCATCGACATCAACACAGGCGAAGTCACTGAATATGACGACACCTTTGATATCGTTGATTACGACACCGAAAACAACCTCATGCTCGTAAACACAAACGGCGCATATTACCTCGTTGACCCCGAGACCCCCGATGTACTTATCAACCCCTTTGAGAGAGCAAACGGCTAAATAAAAGCGAAAGCGTGAGCAGAAATGCCCACGCTTTTCTTATGCCAAGATATCGTATCAAAGCGCTGTTCAATTACTGAAGCCGCGAAAGCGCATCCGCATCGACCGACTCTCGCATAAAACAAAAAAACCGAGCACTCTCAACGAGTGTTCGGCTTTGTTAAGATCTGGTGACCCGTACGGGAATCGAAACAACCCTCTCGCATTTTTTAATATTTGCTGTTTTGCAGTAAATGGCTTAATAATGCGATTTGTAGCACATTTCAATAAGCTCACTTTTAGTGCTTTTCAGTAGTTTTTAGTATCAAAAATACCCAAATAAGACCCATAAATTTAATCCTCCATTGGATATTTCTGCACTTAATATTAAAGTATAACACATATTCAGAAAGGAATATAATTATGGAAGAAATCAGACAAATCTGGTGCGAAGAAGATAACCGCTACTACCCCGAAATCAAGGTTGAGAACGGCAGAGTTTACAAGCTGGACGAAGAAACATTCGTATATCTCGAACAGCTCAATCTTGGCTTAACCGACGAAGAGCAGAAACTTATGGAAAACCCTATTGACCGTTGGGGACAGGAGTGGCGGAAATTTATGACGGAGAACTACCCAGAAGATATTCCGTCACTGCAAGGTAGGCTCAAATGGGAGATAATCCCCCGACAGATAGACAAGGAATGTTGGCAGATGTGGGAGCTGCTACGAAAACAGTATGCGGCGAAAAATCCTCGACCGACTACTTTCCTTGAAATTGCGGAATGGGAAAAAACAAGAGCGTTTATAATCGAACACGAAATTATGGAACAAATCGTTTTACAATATAGAGCATAATCAAAGGACGGCGGAGAGCTTTTTCTCCGCTGTTTTGCCATATATAGCAACGAATACGGTTGCTTTTATTTTGTCTGTAAATAAGTTATATTGCTTTTTGAGGATTGGTGTGGTATAATGTAGGAAATCGGATAAGTGGATAAACTTGAATTTATAGGGGTGAAGTTTATGCGTATAGACCATATTGCGATGTATGTAAAAGATTTAGAAAAAACGAGAGATTTTTTTGTTAAATATTTCAATGCAACATCAAACGAGGGTTATCACAATAAGAAAACTGATTTTCGCTCATATTTTTTGAGTTTTGGCGATGGCACAAGATTAGAGATTATGAATAAACCCCAGATGGAAAAGAGCGAAAAAACATTGAATAGCGTGGGATATAT
>JAZQEQ010000136.1:0-4134 GCA_045539055.1 Oscillospiraceae bacterium
ATATAGTGGATGACGTTCAGAGTATTTACATACAGCTCTGCCAGCCAGTCCATCATTGTATCGTACTTCTCCATTACGTCATCGTAATCGAGATAATCGCCCTCTACTGCTCTGTACTTGGGAGCGACCTGTATCTTCAGCCGCTCGTCAACGCCGCCGTTGATAGCGTACAGCAGGCACTTTGCGAGGTTTGCTCTTGCACCGAAGAACTGCATCTCCTTGCCGACTCTCATAGAAGATACACAGCAAGCGATAGCATAATCGTCACCGTGAGTTACGCGCATGAGATCGTCGTTTTCGTACTGGATAGATGATGTCTTGATGGACATCTTAGCGCAGTACTCCTTGAACTTCTGCGGCAGATTTACCGACCAGAGGACCGTGAGGTTCGGCTCAGGCGCGGGTCCGAGATTATCGAGAGTATGCAGATATCTGAACGAGGTCTTTGTAACCAGAGGCTTACCGTCGATGTTTACGCCGCCGATAGACTCTGTGACCCATGTGGGATCGCCCGAGAAAAGCTCGTTATACTCGGGAGTTCTTGCGAACTTTACAAGGCGCAGCTTCATGATGAAGTGGTCGATATACTCCTGAGCCTGCTGCTCGGTGATCAGACCTGCATCAAGATCGCGCTGGATATAGATATCTATAAAGGTAGATGTTCTGCCGAGCGACATCGCAGCGCCGTTCTGCTCCTTTACAGCGGCAAGATAGCCGAAGTACAGCCACTGGATAGCTTCCTTCGCGTTCTTTGCAGGCTTTGAGATATCAAAGCCGTATATCTCACCAAGCTTCTTCAGATCGTGCAAAGCCTTGATCTGATCGGAAAGCTCCTCGCGCAGCTGTATATTTTCAGCCGTCATACGCTTGGGTGCAGTTTCAAGCTGCTGCTTCTTATCCTCGATCAGCATATCCACGCCGTAAAGAGCAACTCTGCGGTAGTCGCCGATGATCCTGCCTCTGCCATAAGCGTCGGGAAGACCTGTGATTATCGCGGAGCGTCTTGCAAGGCGCATCTCGGGTGTATAAGCATCGAAAACACCCTGATTGTGAGTCTTTCTGTACTCTGTGAATATCTTTACAACGTCCTCATCGACCTCATAGCCGTACTCATTGCAGGCAGCCTGTGCCATCCTGATACCGCCGAAGGGCTGAAGCGAACGCTTGAAGGGCTTATCTGTCTGGAAGCCGACTATCTGCTCAAGCTCCTGTGCAAGATAGCCTGCGCCATGAGAGGTAATAGTAGAAACTATATCCGTATCCATGTAAAGAACGCCGCCCTGCTCTCTCTCCTTTTCGGAGAGCGCCATGACCTGTGCCCACAGGCTCTTTGTAGCATCGGTTGCGCCTGTAAGAAACGACTCATCGCCCTCATACAGCGTATAGTTTCTCTGTATGAAATCGCGTACATTTATTCCATTATCGCTCCACTTACCAGGAGCAAAATTCTTCCATTCTTCTGCAAACCAGCTCATAAATACTTCCTTTCAGCCGCGATCTTTATATCTACTCTATTGCGGCATCAACGTTCAATCAGTCACTAGATTGTGTATTTGTTCCTTAAATATAATACCATATATATGTGACATTGTCAAGCGGAATATCCTGTTAATTAAAAATCAAACAGACTTTTTTCGGCATTCCGGATAATTGCATATATTTTCATAAAATGCAGCATTTTATAGTTGAAAAATAATGTGATTTATGCTAAAATTGATTCAACACATTAAATCGCAGGAGGTGTATGCTGTGGCATTTACTACCATCGATGCCCGAAGCTCCAAACTCGACGAGCGCTTCGGGTTTGAGACCAGCGGCGCATTCCACTGCCCCTACAGCATGGAAAAGTTTTATATCGGACTTTTGCTCATTTTAGCTATAGGCGGATGCGTAGGTCTGGATATATTCCTTGTATCAAGCTTTCCTGACGACTCGGATGTTTTATTGTTTCTTGCTATGGCATTATTACTCGGCATGGCAATATGGCTGCTGATATGCTTCATTGCGCTCAGGATCGTTATGAAGGGCTCGGAATACTACTATAAAGCGGACGAGTCAAAGCTCACGATATTCCACGGACCGCAGACGATGGACTTCTTCTATACAAACATCATGAACGTGCGATATGAGCCGCTGATGTTCCTGAAATGGCAGAGAGGCTTTGTTGTCACTGTAGTCACAAGAAAAAGCACGTACACATTCAAGTATATCTACGATAATCTTCACGCAAACATGGTGCCTGAAAACACACCGTTCTATATAATAGAGGACCGTGCAGGACTTCGTAAGGAAGCCGACCCCGACCTTTACTTCAAGCACATGAGGGAGCATCAGACCGAGTATGAGGAGGTCGTTGAAAGCGGCAGAGCCGAACGTCCAATAAAATACGACGAGCGCCTGCACCCTGCCGATGTAGAGATAAAGCCTGTCGATGAAAAGAAAATGATCATTGCGAAAGGAACTTTTTCGACACCGCATAATCCGCTCAAGCTGCTTCTCCTTACGCTTGCCCTTGCTATCTGTCTTTTTATTCTGATCATATTTGGTGTACAGGCAGCGACCAGCGCCGTAATGATACTAAAGATCGGCTACACAGCCCTGAGCGCTCTGGTTATAGTAGCAACACTTGTCTGCCTGTATTATATACTCCACTATCCTGAATACCGATACGAAGCGGATAGACTGGAATTCCGCATTACCGACCCCAAGGGTAAGAGCGAGGCAATATATTATATCGATGTCACCGATGTACGATACTCACCGCTGAAGCTGTTTGGCATACAGCGCGGCTATAAAGTCGAGATAATCACAAAATACCGCACCATCACCTACGACTGGCTGTTCCTAAAAAACAGGAAATTTCAGAAAACAAGCGAGTCACCGTTTCATGTGATAGAGGAACATATAGAAAAATAACTGCAAGACCACCGTATTCAAGCGGTGGTCTTGTTGTTATCAAATTGTATCATTTCGGAGTTGACAAAGTTCTCATATCGTGCTATAATACGAACAGTTCTCAAAATGTTCTCAAAGCAACACCAAAAGGAGCACGATAATGGAAAGAACTATACTTCACTGTGATCTAAACTCGTTTTACGCTTCGGTCGAAATACTATTAAATCCCGAGCTCTCGGGCAAGGCTATGGCTGTATGTGGCAGCAAGGAGGACAGGCACGGGATAGTGCTTGCGAAGTCCGACCTTGCAAAGAAATACGGTGTTCAGACAGGCGAGGCTATCTGGATTGCACAGCAGAAATGCCCCGATCTCATAATAGTTCCGCCGCGCTTTGACGAGTATATGAAATTCTCGGCAATGGCGCGCAGGATATACGAAGACTACACCGACCTTATCGAGCCTTTCGGGATAGATGAATGCTGGCTTGATGTAACGGCAAGCAGACTGCTTTTCGGAAGCGGCGAAAGGATAGCCGAGGAGCTTCGGCAAAGACTAAAGACCGAGATAGGACTTACTATCTCGGTGGGAGTGAGCTTCAACAAGATATTCGCAAAGCTCGGCTCAGACATGAAAAAGCCTGACGCGGTGACGGTGATACCGAAAGAAAGCTTCCGCGATAAGATAGGCAGACTTCCTGCATCAGATATGTTGGGTGTGGGGCGCTCGGCGATGAAATTTCTAAAGGGCTACGGGATACAAACCATAAACGAGCTTGCGGACATGGACGCAGGGTTTCTGGAGGAAAAGCTTGGCAAGTGTGGGCGGCAGATATGGGAATATGCAAACGGGCTGGACTCCTCACCTGTGCGGCACATGAACCTCTGCGAGCCTATAAAGAGCGTCGGACACGGCACCACCTGCATAACCGATATCTACACCAACGAAGAGGTATGGCAGGTGATATACGAGCTTTCGCAGGACGTTGCGAAGCGGCTTCGCAAGTACAAGCTGCGCGCGGGCGGAGTTCAGATCGCGATAAAAAACGACCTGCTTCAGGTAAAGCAGCACCAAAGACCCCTGAGCACGCCAACACAATCCTTTGCCGAGATAGCCGAAGAGGCATTCTCATTATTCAGGAGCAGCTACAAATGGGAGCGCGGAGTAAGAGCGATAACGGTGCGCACCATCACACTGCTCCCCGAAGCCGAGAATGACGAGCCGCAGCAGCTTACGCTGGG
>JAZQEQ010000137.1:0-1858 GCA_045539055.1 Oscillospiraceae bacterium
TACTGCGGAGGAACATACCATTATTATTCAGGCTATACGCCGCATTGCTGGAACTGGGGCGGTCATGGCTCGATCGATGTTGAGCTCGCGCTTCGCCATTCCTGCAATATCTTCTTCTACGAAACAGCGCGTCTTATGGGAATCGACACGCTTTCCATGTGGGCAACACGTTTTGGCGTAGGAACTGATCTTGGTTTTGAACTCCCTATGGAGAACGGACAGATGACCTCGTATGAGCTGTACGACCAGCTCGGACTGACATGGAACGAGGGCGATATCGTACAGGCAGGCATCGGTCAGTCCGAGACCCTGCTGACTCCGCTTCACATGGCGGTGCAGGCGATGACGCTCGGTAATCGCGGCATCAGATACAAGCCGCACATCATCAAATCGGTCTACAACTACGACTATTCCGAGCTCGTGTACGAAACAGAGCCCGAGGTGGTCGAGGATCTCTCGGCTTATGCAGATGTTTTTGAGGTAGTCAAAGACGGTATGATCATGGTATCGGAGTCGGCTAATTTCGCCGTTGACGGTCTGTGGGTGAATATCTATGATTATAAGGGTATTCCTGCAAGTACAGTCGCTACCAAGACAGGTACCCCCCAGAAAACAACAACGATCTATAATTCGGCTATCGTAGGCTTTTATCCTGCGGAAGATCCCGAGATAGCATTCGGTGTGCTTATGGACGAGGGCGAGTACAGCCGCCATGTTGCCTGCAATATCATAGCAGCCTACGAAACAGGTGAGTTTAATCCCGTTTATGACGAGGACGGATACGCTGTATTGCCACTTTAAGTAAATAAATCTTTGTTTATTTGTTATTTGATGTGCAAAATGCATAAACCAAACAGTGATTTATTACAAGGTTTTCACAAAAATTTGCAATATTTAAAAAAAGACCTTTTCTTTATTCTCGATTTGTGATAGAATAACAGTAAGGTGTTTATATTATAATCTATTCTCATAATTTGTCGTTTCTCGGCAGATAATGAGAGGCTTCATTGTAGAGAGGGGAAAAATATGTCACAGATAATTGCAGTAACTGCCGGTAAGGGCGGTACAGGTAAATCAACTACCTCCGCTAATGTTGCAACAGCGCTTGCAGCGCTCGGAAAAAAGACACTGGTAGTAGAGCTCGACTTCGGCCTGAGATGTCAGGATATCATGCTTGGTATCAAGGATAAGGTAAAGCACGATATCGGTGAATATCTTGAGGGTAAGATAGATATCCTTACAGCTACAACAAAGGTTGACCGTGTTGATAACCTTTATCTTGTCTGCGCGACCAGAAATCCGTTTATCGACATCAACCCTGAAAAGATCATGGAAGTATGTGAGGAGATGCGCAAGCACTTCGATTACATAATCATGGATACTGCCGGTATCGGAAGCTCTGTATTCAGCGTTATCAAGGCTGCCGAGCTTATCCTTATGGTCACCACTCCCGATACTGTCTGCGTTCGTGACGGTGCTATCCTGTCCGACTTCCTGTATGTAAAGAACTGTACAAACCAGCGCCTTATCATCAACAAGGTAAGCCCCAACTTCAAGGATGAGGATATCCTTTATGATCTGGACGAGGTCATGGACAGTGTAGGTATTCCGCTTATCGGCGTAGTACCCGAGGACATGAACATCAAGATCTGCGGCGCAAAGGGTGAGCCTCTGCCTCCTAACTGCGGCGGCGCAAAGGCTTATGCTGCTATTGCAAGAAGAATCGTTGGCGATGATGTTCCGCTGACGATCAACATCAACTAAGATTTGAGAGGTAACTCCCTATGAATATCGCACTCATAGCACATGATTCAAAGAAAGAGCTCATGGTTCAGTTCTGCATTGCATATTGCGGAAT
>JAZQEQ010000138.1:0-8976 GCA_045539055.1 Oscillospiraceae bacterium
GCAGTGCCGTCAGTGATGACAGCAACGAGATTATTTCTGCGCGTGAGCTTGTACGAAAGCTCAGGGTCCTTTGCTATCTCAAGACAGGGCTGCGCAACTCCGGGAGTGTACGCAAGCGACAGGTCCTCGCGCGTTTCTATCTTCGCGCGGGAAACCACCTCAAGCTTTCCCTGCCATTCGTAATGCTTTTCCAAAGCCTGCTGTTTGATGTCCATTTTTTGTTCCTTCTTCTGTTCTTTTTATATGTAATTACGCTTTTCCCTTGTGATTCAATATCTTGTTCAATGACTCCTCGGGAGTAAGGTTCGAGCCTATCTGTATAGCATAGTGATTATAGAAGCCGTGGAAGTCAGAGCCGCCTGTTGTGATAAGGCTGTGAGCCTCTGCGACCTCCATAAGCTGCTTTTTATATTCGTCGTTTGCACTTGTATGCCACACCTCGACGCCGTCAAGCTCGCCCGACTCTGCAAGCTCCTTAAGAAGCTCCATGCTGTCGTATACCTTGGGATGAGCCATTACAGAGATGCCGCCGCTTGCACGGATAAGAGTGGTCACGAAGTGAACATCGGGATAGAAATCCGCCTCGCTCTTTACTTCCTCAGAGCAGATACCACGTTCTCTGTCGAATATCTCGTCATAAACCTCGCCGTAAAGCTCGGTGGTGTAGCCATAGTCCATAAGTGCGTGCATGATGTGACACTTGTAGATAGCCTTGCTTCCTGCGGAATAGCGCAGGATGCTCTCCAAAGTGATGGGGTACTTCTCAAGCACCTTCATAGCCATGCGCTTGCCGAGGTTCATCCTGCCCTCGGAGGTACGCAGACACAGACCCTCCAGTCTGTCGGGCTTCTGCGGCATATAGCAGAGGATATGTACCTTTCTGCCTCTCGCTCCGTCAAACGCGGAGAACTCAACGGCAGGGATAACATTGACATTGTATCTCTTGCCCAGTACAGCAGCTCTTGAAGAAGAAGCAAGGCTGTCGTGGTCTGTTATCGCGAGATAACGTACATCGTCCCTGTCGGCCTGTCTGATGATATCGGATATTCCGAGCGAACCATCGGATATAGTGGTATGGCAATGGAGATCAGCTTTCATTGAAGTCACCTCATAGCAGATTTCACGGCAGCAGATGCGCCGCGGGCGCGCTTTCGTGCGTTTTTCACTACGAAAGGCATAATACCATTAAATATTATACACCATTTTCTACAAAAATGCAAGGGCAAATAGGCAGAATTTGTTATTTTTTGTGTTTTTTATTTACCGTAAGATATTGGGGACATTTGAAAGAATTTTCTCAATACCTCTTGACAAAAACCAAATTCCATGCTAAGATATAACCGTGATATCAAATTGATATCAATTTACAATAGGAGGTAATTCATTATGAACGACAACAAGATCCGACACGAATATGAAGAAAAAGAGCTCCACGCAGCAAGCGGTTGGCTGATGTTCTTCCTGACTCTGGCACTGTACATAGGTGCGCTGGCACTTACGATCATAGGCGGCATAGAACTCGAAAATTCAATTGACGGCACCTCAGGCGCAGCAATGCTCATCGCAGGCATAGCATGGCTTTGCATTGGCTGGATACCCTTTATGGGACTTCGCATCATAAAGCCGAACGAGGCTATGGTACTCACCGTATTCGGTAAGTATACAGGAACACTAAAGAAAGAAGGCTTCTTCTTTGTAAATCCTTTCAGTGTTTCGGTAAATCCGCAGAACGACGATACAGGCATTGCCCTCAGCGCAAACAGCGCTTCCCTCAAAATGCCCAAGAGCAAAATTTCGCTTAAAGCACTCACCCACGACAATCACAAGCAGAAGATAAACGATCAGATGGGTAACCCCATCGAAGTTGGTATCGTTGTTATCTGGCGTGTTATAAACACAGCAAAGGCTGTTTTCAATGTAGACAACTACAAGGACTACCTGTCCATTCAGGCAGACTCCACCCTCCGCGATGTAGTGCGCTGCTACCCCTACGACTCCACCGACAGCGATGAAAAGACTCTGCGCGGCTCGTCGCAGGAGGTCTGCGAGCTTCTGCGTGAGCAGCTCCAGAAGCGCGTTGAAAACGCAGGTCTTGAGATAATCGAAGCGCGCATCACCCACCTCGCCTACGCTCCCGAGATAGCCGCTGCAATGCTCCAGCGCCAGCAGGCTACCGCCATCATCGAGGCAAGACAGAAGATAGTTGACGGCGCTGTGGGAATGGTGGAAATGGCGCTGAACAAGCTGTCCGAGAGCAATGTATGCGAGCTTGACGAGGAGCGCAAGGCTCAGATGGTATCCAACCTGCTCGTTGTCCTCTGCGGCAACAAGGATGCTCAGCCGATAGTAAACAGCGGCTCTATTTATTGATGAGTTTTTATCTGAAAGGAGGTGCGCAGCGTGGCTGACGAAAAGGAAAAGAACAGCAAAAAGCAGGTGCCGCTGCGCCTTTCCGCAAAGCTGTACGATGAGCTCATGCGCTGGGCGGAGGACGACTTCCGCTCGGTAAACGGGCAGATAGAATACCTTTTGACCGAGTGCGTGAAATACCGCAAGAAGCACGGCAAAAAGGAGGAGGACTAAGCTATGGAAAATCTGATGTATCTGATATACTCACTCGCTCTCCCCATAGTTTTCATTATAACAGGGCTTCTGGTATGGAAGCGACCGTCGCCGTACGGTGGTCTCGGCTATCGCACAGAAATGTCTGCCAAAAATCCGATAACGTGGCAGATGGCACAGATGGTGAGCGGAAAGACATTTGCAAAAGTCTACGCTGTCGCGCTTGCAGTGACAGCGCTGACGATGCTGCTGACAGTGCTGCTGAACGCGCCTGAGGATATCGCACTAACGATATTTTTCGCATTGCTGGCAGCACAGGTGCTTCTGATAATCCCTGTGATCGTTGTTACCGAGCGCACACTTCGCCGCTGCTTTGACAAGGACGGCAATCCAAGAAAATAAAAACACAGGGGCGGAATACACTTCCGCCCCATAATTTATTAACAAACAGAAAACGCCGAGAAAAGCTCTCGGCGTTGGTTTTTATTACAGATAGATCTTCTTAGCCTTGTAAGCCACCATAAATGTGAAGTAGCGGCGGATGTAGAAGTTTACATATGTAAACACGAACACTGCAACAGGCACACAGATAACGATCAGCACCTTTGTGAGCATAGCAACAAAGTCGATCTCTTCCTCTGCAAGGAAAGGAGATACTGTCGGGAAAATTACCAGCAGCTCTGTGATGATGAGAAGCACCCTGCCTGCGCCCTTACCGAAGAAGATACACAGACTGGAAGCGAGCGACAGCACCAGGATGAGGAAGATAAAGAAGCCTGTAAAATCAGCTGTATTGGCAAAAGCAACAACAGCATTGAAAACAAAAAGAATGATAGCAACGATGCACGCACGGGTCTTGCCCTTTTCTGCGTCCTTGAGCCACGCTCTGTGTTCGTTGATCAGTTTTGAATCTGCCATAATGAAATAGTCCTTTCCGCTTTGCCGTGTAAACGTTTTTTCGTGCACAGCAAACTTAGCTGAAGCTAAAATATATCATAATTTATTATACATCATATCAAATTAACAGTCAACATACTTTTCCGAAATTCGTTAAATTAAACAAATCATCATCAAAGCGTTTAGGGATTTCCACAACACACGAAAACCGCCTGTTATTACAGTGACTTAATCCAGGAAAACGCGCAGATTTTTGCTTCTGGAAGCCTGACGCAGCTTTCTCAGCGCCTTTGCCTCGATCTGTCTGATACGCTCTCTTGTTACCTTGAACTCGCGTCCTACCTCCTCGAGGGTATGCGAGCGGTCGCTGCCGATGCCGTATCGGAACTTCAGCACGTCGCGCTCTCTGTCGGGCAGCGTGTTGAGCGCCTTGTTCAGCTCATCCTTGAACACAGCCTGCATCGCGCTGTCGATAGGCGCGGGAGCATCCTCATCGGGGATGAAGTCGCCGAGATAGCTGTCCTCCTCCTCGCCGACGGGAGCCTCAAGAGAAACAGGATCCTGAGCGATGCGAACGATCTCGCGAACGCGCTCGGGCTGCATATTCAGCTCCTTTGCGACCTCCTCGATGGTCGGCTCATGACCATTCTTGTGAAGCAGCAGGCTCTGTGCCTTCTTTACCTTTGTGATAGTTTCTACCATGTGTACGGGGATACGGATAGTCCTTGCCTGATCCGCGATAGCACGGCTTATGGACTGTCTTATCCACCATGTAGCGTATGTGGAGAACTTGTAGCCCTTTGTGTGATCAAACTTCTCCACCGCCTTGATAAGACCGATATATCCCTCCTGAATAAGATCAAGGAACGGCATACCTCTGCCTACATAGTGCTTTGCAATACTTACGACAAGGCGCAGGTTAGCCTCAATAAGACGGTCACGCGCATTTTCATCACCGCTGCTTATCTTTTCGGCAAGCTGTATCTCCTCCTCGGTGGAGAGCAGCGGAATACGTCCGATCTCCTTGAGGTGGATTTTTACAGGGTCATCTACCGAAACACCATCAGAGGAATAATCGTCCTCCTCGGTGAAATCAAGTGCGTTCGTGAGATCAGCGTCGATGTTATAATCATCCACGATCTCGATATTATTGCTTTCCAGGTCGTCATAGAGCTTATTTATCTGCTCAACATCAAAATCAAGCTCTTCAAGTGCGTCGGTTATCTCCTTGGTGGTAAGCTTGCCGCTGCGTTTGCCGTGTTCGAGAAGCTCAGCAAGCACTGATTTCGCATTGTTAGCCATAAATTTATCCTTTCGTATTAACAGTAGCCTATGTAACGGGTAATGCCTATTATTCGAGGAAGTCCTTTAATTTTCTGCTTCGTGTGGGATGGCGGAGCTTTCTGAGCGCCTTTGTTTCAATCTGTCTGATGCGCTCTCTTGTTACATCAAACTCCTGTCCGACCTCTTCAAGTGTGCGCTGTCTGCCGTCGATAAGTCCGAAACGGAGAATGATAACGCGCTTTTCTCGCTCTGTGAGCGTATCCAGCACCTCGCCGAGCATCTGCTTCAGCACGCTGTTGCACGCTTCGTCTGCAGGCGCAGGCGCGTCCTCATCAGGGATGAAGTCACCGAGGTGGCTGTCCTCCTCCTCGCCGATAGGAGTTTCAAGAGATACGGGATCCTGTGCGATACGGATTATCTCGCGCACCTTGTCAGTGGTCATTCCAAGCTGCTCCGCGATCTCGTCCTCAGTAGGCTCGCAACCGTTTTCGTGGAGAAGCTGGCTCTGCATCTTCTTTACCTTTGTGATAGTTTCCACCATGTGCACGGGAATACGGATGGTACGCGCCTGATCCGCGATAGCTCTTGTGATGGACTGTCTTATCCACCATGTTGCGTAGGTAGAAAACTTGAAGCCCTTTGTATAATCAAACTTGTCCACCGCCTTGATAAGACCGAGGTTTCCCTCCTGAATAAGATCAAGGAACTGCATTCCGCGTCTTACATATTTCTTCGCGATACTTACTACAAGTCTGAGGTTAGCCTCGGAAAGGCGCTTTTTCGCAGCAGGATCACCTGTCGCCATGCGCTCCGCAAGCTTTATCTCCTCCTCGGCAGTCAGCAGCGGTATGCGGCCTATCTCCTTCAGATACAGCTTTACCGAGTCATCCGCGAGCATTCCGTCTGTGTCGTAGCTCTCGTCGTAGTCCTCGCTCTCCGCAAGCTCCAGAATATTGTCTATATCGAGGTCGGCGGTGTAGTCGTCAACGATCTTGATATTGAGGTTGTCAAGCTCCTCATAAAGGCCGTTTATCTGCTCCGCGTCAAAGTTAAGCTCCTCAAGAACATCAGTTATCTCCTTAGTCGTTAGGCTTCCTGATTTCTTTCCGTGATTCAGCAGATCACGCAGAGCCGCCGAATTTGTTGTGTTTTCAGTCATTTGCTTTTTTTCTCCCTTTGCTTTTGTGTAAATGCCAGCAGCTCCTCAACGGACATATTGCCGGCGGTCATATCAGTGTGGTTCTCTGCGTGATCGTTCAATATATCTATATAATCATCGAGAGCCTGCACATCGTGCGAAAAAGCAGCAAAATCGTTCAGTATACCTGTTATTCTGCCCATTTCCGCATTGTCGAATTCCTCATTGAAGCTTGTTATTTCAAGGGCGGAATTCTGACTTATTCTGTTTTTCATAAAATCAAACACGCGGCGATTGAAATCAGTCGCAAAGCCGCCTGTAAGCTTTTTTTCGATATACTGCAGCTTGTCCGTGTTATTGAACAAAAAGCACAGCACACCACGCTCCGCCTTTTCTTCTCTCGGAAGCTTCGCGGACTGCGGATTTATCTTGTCGGTATTTCGCGGCGAGATAAGGTTTCTCACCTCGTCACGCTGACTGCGTTTCTTCTGACGGTTCATCTCGCTGTCAACGGCAAACTTCACCGTTTCCGCAGGGATTCCTGCTGTCTGCGCAGTTCGCGAGATGTAAACTCCCCTGTCGAGAGGATTGCTTATCTGCGCAAGAAATACCACCGCTTTTTTGAGATAAGCCGAGCGGTCCTCGTCCTTGTTCACAAGGTCAAGCCCGTTCTGCAGCTTGGAAAGCTCGTAGTCGATAGCGCCTCCCGAGCTTTCTATCAGATGCCCGAATGCCTCTGCACCGAACTTCTGTATGAATTCATCGGGGTCCTTTGCGCCCTGCATCTTCAGCACGCGCGCCTTGACGCCCGCTTCAGTCAGCAGATTTATTCCGCGCGAGGCCGCCTTCTGTCCGGGGCCGTCCGAGTCGTAGGAGAGGATCACCTCGCTCTTTCCCATACGCCCGATAAGACGCGCCTGACTGGGAGTTATCGCAGTTCCGAGGGTCGCCACAGCGCTGTCAAAGCCTGCCTGATGCATGGCGATAACGTCCATGTAGCCCTCGCATAATATAAAGTAATCAGCCTTGCTGTTTTTAGCATAATTCAGTGCGAACAGCGTTTCGCGCTTCTGGAAAACGAAGGTTTCATCGCTGTTGAGATATTTCGCAGGCGCGTCCTTTGAGAGAGCGCGTCCACCGAAAGCTATGACATTTCCGCGCGTATCGAATATCGGGAACATCACACGGTGACGGAACTTATCATAAACGCGGTTGTTGTTGCGAACGAGCAGCGCGCCGCGCTCAAGCTCGTCCTCCGAGAAGCCCTGACTTTTCATATAGTAGTGCAGCTTGTGATAATCGTCCGCCGCATAGCCTATTCCAAAGCGCTTTATCGTATGGTCGGAAAGACCTCTGCCGCGGATATAGTCAAGCCCTGCCTTGCCCTCGGGCGAGAAAAGCATCTGATGAAAATACTTTCCCGCAACGCGGTTCATCTCATACAGCCTCTGACGAAGCCTTGTACTGCCGTCGTCGCGGTCCTCGGGCATAGCCATGCCTGCGCGCTGCGCAAGGAAACGCACCGCCTCCATATAGTCGAGGTTTTCGATGCTCTTTATAAATGTGACCACATCTCCGCCTGCGCCGCAGCCGAAGCAATAGTAGCTCTGTGTATCGGGATAAACATGAAAGGACGGCGTTCTCTCCGAGTGGAACGGGCAGCGGCAGGAATATGTGCTTCCTGCGCGTTTAAGCTCCACATAGCTCTGCATCACCGACACTATGTCATTATTATCGCGTAGGTCGCGCAGAAATCCGTCGGGCAAAGCCATAGGAAAGCTCCTTTCATTTTAATTGACAATGGACAATGGATAATTGACAATTTTGGAACGTCGCTGCGCGACGATCTCAAATTCCACCGCGTTATGTGCAGTTGCATATTGGCAACAATAGCATCATGTGAAAACATTATAATTACATGACAATTCAATATAGTCGGCGTAAGCCGACACAGTAATTGTCAATTGTTAATTATCAATTCATCTTAGTCCCAGCCAGCCCTTGGGGATACATATCTCCTTGAACAGGCTGACAGCATAGTCATCCGTCATGCCGCTTATGAAGTCGCCGACCGCCGTTTCAAGGCCGTATTTCTCGGCAAGTCTCAGATAAAGCTGCGGCATCTTGTCGCTGTGCTCTTTGAAATAGTTGAACAGAAATTCAACGATATGATGAGCCTTTCCCATCTCCGAGATGGTCGGTGTGGCTCTGTACACCTTTTCAAACATAAAATCACGAAGCTCATCGTGAGCCTTTTTTATCTCAGCATCCATGCCGATATTCTCCGCACCGTGCTCTACAAGCGCCCTTACAAGCGTTGCGATACGCGCAGATTTCGTTGCACCAAGCACCCTCACAGGGAACTCAGGCAGGTCGCGGTCGCTGATGACGCCGCCGCGTATAGCATCCTCTATATCATGGTTTATATACGCTATCTTGTCGCAATAGCGCACCACCATTCCCTCTCGCGTAGACGGCTCTGGCGGATTTCCGGTCAGCGTATGGCACACGATGCCGTCAATGACCTCTGCGGTGAGGTTAAGTCCCTTGCCATCCTTTTCAATGACCTCCACCACGCGCTTTCCCTGAAGATTGTGCGCAAATCCGTTCGGCAGAAGCGCGGCAAGAGCCCTCTCGCCGTCATGACCGAACGGTGTATGACCAAGATCGTGACCAAGCGCGATAGCCTCGGTAAGATCCTCATTCAGCCCCAGCGCGCAAGCAACCGTACGCGAGATCTGATTTACCTCAAGCGTATGTGTAAGGCGCGTTCTGTAATGGTCGGAGTGCGGTATCAGGAACACCTGCGTCTTGTGCTTCAGTCGGCGGAACGCGTTGCAGTGGATTATCCTGTCGCGGTCGCGCTGAAAATCCGTGCGGAAGTCGCAGGGCATTTCAAAAACGGCTCTGCCGCGGCTGTCCGAGGACTTGCACGCAAACTCGCTCAGAGTAAGCTTTTCGTTCTCCATCATACGCTCTCTCGGAAGCATCACCGTTCACTCCTTTTCTGCTATTGACCCCATAAAACACGATATAACGCGCCCGATACGAACGCGTTATGAGCTTATACATGGCCATAAGCATAAATTCTTCAT
>JAZQEQ010000139.1:0-2313 GCA_045539055.1 Oscillospiraceae bacterium
GCCCTTGAAGGGTCTGCCCTCTGCCTGCATAGCTGCGATAGTGGGCTTAAAGATCTTCTCCATGCACTCTGCCTTGAATGCATCTGTGTAGCAGGGGTTGGGAGCGATAGTGCCCATGCCGCCTGTGTTAAGGCCCTCGTCATTGTCATAAGCGCGCTTGTGATCCATGGAGGATATCATGGGCTTTACTGTCTTGCCGTCTGTGAAAGCGAGCACTGTAAGCTCAGGGCCTGTCATGAACTCCTCAACAACGATCTCGCTGCCCGATGCGCCGAACTTACCGTCCAGCAGCATGGAGTTTACAGCGTCCTTAGCCTCCTCAAAGTCCTTTGCGATGATAACGCCCTTGCCAAGTGCAAGACCGTCGCACTTGATAACTGCGGGATAGCTGTTCTGCGCCTTTATGTACTCGATAGCCTTGTCAGCCTCGGTGAATGTCTCGTAGCCTGCTGTGGGGATGTTGTACTTCTTCATCAGCGCCTTGGAGAACACCTTGCTGCCCTCAAGGATAGCGGCATTCGCGCGAGGACCAAAGGTCTTGAAGCCAGCCTCGTTCAGCTTATCCACCATGCCGAGCACCAGAGGATCGTCAGGTGCAACAAAGACATAATCGGGCTGCAGCTTCTTTGCAAGCTCCAGCATACCGTCGATATCGGTAGCCTTTACAGGGAAGCATTCCGCAAGCTTTGAGATACCGCCGTTTCCGGGAGCGGCATAAAGCTTATCCACCTTGGAGGACTTTGCAAGCGCTGTGATTATTGCGTGCTCGCGGCCACCGCCGCCAACTACTAAAATATTCATGATTAAATTTTCCTTTCCGAAAATAAGATACTATTATTGTATCACAAATTCAGCCTAATTGCAATATGAAAATGAAAATCCCCGAAAAGCCGCGCCTTTCGGGGGAATTATCACTTTTTCTTTTTTCTGAGCTTTTCTTCGGGGATGTTGTCTGCGACCATTGTGTAGAACTCGTCCCACATCGTTTTAACGTGCTCTCTTGAATAGAACTCGTTTCCGCGCTTTGAAGCCGCCGCGCGCTCTGCGTAATACTCAGCGTTCTCCTTGAGCTTTGTTATCTCAGCAATGAACTCCTCGTTGTTGTTACCCTTGCTGTAAAAGTCGAACAGGATATCGGGATAGATATCAAGATCACGCAGCAGTATCGGAACATTCGCGCACATCGCCTCTAAGATAGTCATGGGGAAAAGCTCCTCGTAAGACGGCAGGAACATCACATCGCCGATGTTGTATATCTCATTCATGCACTCGCGCTCGATAATGCCAAGCAGCTTGAGGTTCTCGGGAGGGTTCTTTGACATCTCCTGTATCTCCTTGTAGCCGTCGGTGATCTTTCCGAACGAGAAGCCGCCTGCCCATACAAACTGCACATCGGGCATCTGCTTTGCTATCTCAACAAAATCAAACACGCCCTTGCGCACCTGAAGCTGACCCGCGCACATCACAACGAACTTGTCCTCGGGGATGCCATACTTTCTGCGCAGCGCAGCCTTTTCCTCCGCACTTACAGGGTGGAACACCTCGGACGACACGAAATTAGGGATGTATGTGACCTTTTTCGCGTCAACACCGTAGTGTGCAAGACGACCGATAAAATACGGGTTTACCGTTACAAGATAATCCATGCCCTTGTAGAACTTTATCATGTACCAGTAAAATATCTTCTTCATAAAGCGCGGAAGCTGAAGGCTCGTTTCCACCGTTTCGGGGAGCATATGTACATAGCCCACGGAGCTGCCGTACTTAGCACGGCTCTTTCTGCCGAGATAATAACCCGGGTTTATGGTATGATAATGCGTGATATCAGGCTTTATGCGCTTGTTTACAGTCACCTCAAACTTATCCTTGAGCCCCTCTGTAACAAGATTCACCTGCTCGATATAAGCCGAGCCTACGCCCTGTCCCTTTACCTTTGTGGCACTGGACATCATATTTATAGTCTTTTTATTCAAATCATGATCACTCTTTCTAAATATAGGTGGCGACAGCCACTCTTAATACTATACACTATTATCAGAAAAAAATCAATAGCCCGTGTAACTTTTCTGATCCGTTTACATGAAAATGTCGTTTTTGGGACAAAAAAAACGCCGTGAATACTTCCACGACGAATTTATTTGGAGCGGATTACGAGGCTCGAACTCGCTACCTCCACCTTGGCAAGGTGGCGCTCTACCAGATGAGCTAAATCCGCATATGGCGACCCGGATGGGACTCGAACCCACGACCTCCGCCGTGACAGGGCGGCGTTCTAACCAACTGAACTACCGGGCCGTTGGGAAAAAAGAAATT
>JAZQEQ010000140.1:0-9885 GCA_045539055.1 Oscillospiraceae bacterium
AGCTCAAGTAATTTAAAATTACACAAGCTTACCCCCGCTCACACGAGCGGGGGTGTTGTTTTATATAAAAATTAAGGGAGCACGATAATGTGCTCCCTTGAATTATTTCGAAACAACTATGCCTGTAACTCCAACCTGAGGTGCAAAATTCATGTGATCACATTCGAACCTTATCTGCTTTACACCAGTGACGTCATATTCACAATATTTCATGCTGTCGTGAGTTACTGCAACAGGCTGCGCTTCATTGCCGTCAAAGTAAACTCTCAGCTTAAGCTCGCCGGTCTTGTCCGAATCGAACTGTCCGACGCTGAAGCTGAGCTTAGTGAATATTCTATTCACATTAAATGCTACTGTAGCCTCGCTGTTCGCGCTCATAATGAGGCCTGTGTTGTAATCAACGCCCTCTATCGTAAAGCTGTCGTCATAGCTGTTTGCAAGCCAGCTGCAATAACCGCCGACATCATAAGGCGCAAGCTCGGCAGGAAGATACAGCATATCCACCGCCTCTTCAAACGGCGATATAAAGCTTGTCGGAACGACTGCGTCTTTGTTCTTGCACAGATAGAGATCAGTAAGCGCGATCTCAGGCGCAAATGAGCGGTGGTCGCACTCGATCCTTATCTGCCTTACTTCTGTAATGTCATACTCGCAGAGCTTTGTTATATCAAACTTTGTCAGTGTTACGGGCTGCGCTTCCTTACCGTCAAGGTACACTCTGACAGTAATATCACCGTCATTATGTACTCCGTCAGTGCGGCCAACGCGGAAGCTCAGCTTCCCAAACTTGCCGTTTGTGTTGAATGCCATCGTATTATCGGCATAGCTCGTATCCAGCAGAACACCTGTATTATACTTCACGCCTGCAACCGTAAAGCTCTCCTCATAGCTATCCTTGAGCCAACGGCAATTCGAGCTGTCATAAGGCTCATAGTCCATAGGGATTTCCAGCATTTCCACTGACTCATCAAACGGAGATACGAAGCTTGACTGGACCTGCGCATCAGCACTCTTGCATAAATAGAAATCAGTAAATGCGATCTCAGGCACAAATGAGCGATGATCACCCGCTATCCTTATCTGCTTTACATCTGTTATGTCATACTCGCAAAGCTTTGTTATGTTGAACTCTGTCAGTGTTACGGGTTGCGCTTCTTTACCGTCGAGATAAACTCTGACAGTCACCTCGTTGTCTTCTTCACCACCATCAACGCGGCCGACGCGGAAGCTCAGCTTTTCAAACCTGCCGTTTACGTTGAATGCCATGGTATTTGCGGAATTGCCAATATCCAGCAGAACACCTGTGTTATACCTAACACCTGCAACCGTAAAGCTCTCCTCATAGCTGTTCTTGAGCCACCGGCAGTTTGCGCTGTCATAGGGTTCATAGTCCACAGGAATTGCAAGCTGCTCGGCAGCTTCATCAAACGGCGATGTGTAGCTTGACGGAACGTCGCTGTTCTTTGTGCTGCTTATGTAAAAATCAGTAAGCGCGATCTCAGGCGCAAACGAGCGGTGATCGCACTGAAGCCTTACCGTCTTAACATCGGTGATATCATACTCGCAAAGCTTGGATATGTCATAATTGGTCAGCGTTATCGGCTGCTGCTCGTTGTCATCAAAATAAACTCTGACAGTCAGATCGCTTTCACAATTTGTTCCGTCAACGCGGCCCGCGCGGAAGCTCATCATTTCATAAGCGTCCACATCGAACGTCACTGTATTGCTGCTATGACTTGTATCCAGCAGAACACCTGTATTGTACTTCACGCCGCCCACAAAGAAGCTCTCGTCATAGCTGTTCGCAAGAACACGGCATCCCTCGCTCTCAACTGGCTGTATATCAATGCCGGCCTGAACAAGAACATCGGAGTCTATCGCAGGCTTTGACTCTGGCTCACTCTGCGAGCCGCTCTCCCCTGCACTGCCGCTGTCTGAAGTATCATCCGAAACATCACCCGAAACTACTGTCGAGCCACCGTCTGCGCTGCCTCCCGAGCCGCCAGAAAGCACGACAGCAAGCACGATACCAACGACCGCAACAAGTGCTACCGCTGATGCTATTATGGGAATAAGCTTTTTCTTCTTGTCGGATGCATTTACGCTTTTCGCAGGCTCATGAACAATATTCTGCGCAGTCGGTGCTACGGGTTGGGCAACAGGCGCGCTATGCCGGACAGGCGCACTTGCAGCCTCCATTCCAAGCAGGCTCTTTACCGCAGTCAGAAGCTCTCCGAACTTGTAATCGCCTGTCGCATCATCTGCCGCTATCCAGTGCGATGTCAAAAGGTAATACTCAAACTCGCCCGAAAGCGGAGTGCTGTCTATCTTATATGGGATCATCGGAATTCCGCGTGCACCCGCAAGTCCAAGCTCCTTTGATACCTGCTTCGACTGCGCGGAGCACTCGCTATATACGATAAGAAACACCTTTGAAGCGCTGATAGCGTTGTTGATAGCCAGCGCCCATTCCGTTCCTGCAGTTATGTCGCGCGGTGCCATCCAGCAGCTGATGCCGTTAGCCTCAAGACCCTCGCAGAGCTGCTCCGCAATAAGATGATCCTTAGAGCTGTGGCTGATAAATACGTCTGCCATTCATACTTCTCCAATCATATTGATATGATACTATTTTACAACATTCGTCTTATATTGTCAATATGCGCCAACGCAAAAGCTCCCCGCCGTAACTAGCAGAGAGCTTTTATGGTGTTATTAAAGAATTACTTTCTTGCAACTATAAAATCAAGCGCGCCGAATGTAAACTGCAGCTTTACAGCAAGGCCCTTATCAAGAGCAACCGTATCATTGTGCAGGCTCTCCTGCGGCTCAAGGTCAAGCTCGATGTTCTTGTTGTTGGACATATTTACAGCGAACAGGCCGTTCTGCAGATTCAGGAACTCACCTACGCAGGCTTCCACGAACTCGTCCACTTCCTCAAACAGACCAAACTCGTCGATATCGCCGTCAGCATCATCGCTGGAGTCAACAGCATAGCGGGAAGCAAGGTTTATGAACGCCTTGTCGCCGCCACCGATAGCAGTAAACGCGGACATCTCACCTGTGAGAGCCTGTGTGCTGATATAGTCATAAGAAACATCTGTCTTCTTTACGCAGCCCGAAAGAACGAAATCATCACCGATAAATCGGATGAGGTTCTTTGTAAGCAGCATTATGTAATCAACATAGAAATCCTTATCGGGATCATACTCAAGATCAAAGATAGTAACGATATCCTTTCTGAGGGACTCGTCATCGGAGTTGTCATCGCCCTTGAAGGAAGCGGAAGCCTTGTACTCAGCGAGAGCATCAGCAAACTGTGTGTTTGTCAGATAGCCGAGGTCGATCAGCGCCTGACCAAGCACGATATTTGCAGTCTTCTGCTTTGCAAGCAGAGCCTCAACATTTTCTCTTGTGATAAAGCCCATCTCGACCGCAATGTCACCGATACGCTTGTCAACACGCTTCTGCTCCTCATGCACCTGATCTACCTGTGCAGCGGTCATAAGACCTGCGTCGATAGCCAGCGCACCGAGCTTTACTCTTACATTATTCTTCGCCTCAAGCGCAGCGCCGAGCTGCTCAGCGGTGATGATATTCTTGTTAAGCAGAAAATGTCCGAATAACTGTGTAAACATATTATTTATCTAACCTTTCGTAAATTCATTATTCCCCGTAAGCTGCGATCAGCCTGTGATCTTTGCGATTACCTTCTTTACGTCATCTTCCTTGACGGGCTTCTGCAGGAACTCAAACGCACCTGCCTTGATAGCGTCAACAAGGTGGCTCTGTGTACCGATAGTGGAAGCCATTACTACCTTTGCGCCGGCATCAGCCTCTCTGATCTCCTTCAGAGCGTCAAGACCTGTCTTACCGGGCATTACGATGTCCATGAATACAACGTCAGGCTTCAACTCCTTGTACATATCAACAGCCTGTACGCCGTCCTTCGCCTCATTCACTGTGACAACACCAAGCTTCTTCAGCGTATCTCCAAGCTTTTTTCTGACGAGAATAGAGTCGTCGCAGATCAGTACCTTAATATCGGAAATATTCATATCCATATCCCTCTTTCTGTATAGCATACTAAATGCATAACTGCACCTTTACATTATACAACAACCTCTAAAAAATTACAATAGCTTTTGAGCATTTTCGTAAAACAGAGCCAACAAGGCATATGTTTTTTGGTAAATTTGCACAATAGTAATTTTTTTGAAACTCTCTTTATCGTCTTGAAATATACATCGGTTTATGCTACAATTAACAAAACGATATTTCGGGAGGTCACATCTATGGAGCTTTTCCGTGACACAACACTTTCTCCGCAAAAACGCGCTGAAGCTATCTGCGACGCGCTCACCACCGAGCAGCAGGCTGAACAGCTGCGCTATGACGCACCCGCCGCGCCGTCGGTCGGACTGCCTGCATATAACTGGTGGAACGAGGGTCTGCATGGCGTCGCCAGAGCAGGCACTGCGACCGTATTTCCTCAGGCAATAGGACTTGCCGCTGCATTTGACGACAGTCTTATCCGCGACATCGCGGAGGTCATCTCGACCGAAGCGCGTGCAAAGTACAATGCCGCTCAGAAGCAAGGCGACTGCGACATATACAAGGGACTTACACTGTGGTCACCAAATATAAACATCTTCCGCGATCCGCGCTGGGGCAGAGGTCATGAAACATACGGAGAGGATCCGTTCCTTACCTCAAGGCTCGGTGTTGCTTTCGTAAAGGGACTTCAGGGTGAGGGTGAATATCTCCGCACTGCCGCCTGTGCCAAGCATTTTGCCGTTCACAGCGGCCCCGAAGCGAGCCGCCACGAGTTTGACGCGCGTCCCTCAAAAAAAGACATGGAAGAAACATATCTCCCTGCGTTCAAGGCACTTGTGGAAGAGGCTCATGTAGAGGGCGTGATGGGCGCTTACAACCGCGTAAACGGCGAGCCCGCCTGCGCAAACACCTACCTTATGGACAAGCTGAAAGAATGGGGCTTTGACGGATATTTCGTGTCCGATTGCTGGGCGATACAGGACTTCCATCTGCATCACCATGTAACCGAGACCCCCGAGCAGTCCGCCGCGCTTGCGCTGAAAAAGGGCTGCAACATAAACTGCGGCAGCACCTATGTAAAGATACTCTCCGCGCTGGAGCAGGGACTTATCACTCCTGAGGACATTCGCAGCAGCTGCGTTGCCGCTATGAGGACAAGAGTGCGCCTCGGACAGCTCGACAGTACGGAATTTGACGATATTCCCTACTCCGTTATCTCCTGCAAGAAACACAAGCTGCTTGCGCTGGACGCTGCACTTAAGTCCGCCGTGCTGCTGAAGAACAACGGTATCCTGCCGCTTAAAAACGCCGAGGATCTGACGCTCGCTGTTATCGGCCCTAACGCCGACAGCCGCGCAGTGCTTGTCGGCAACTACAACGGTACTGCCGACCGCTATGTAACGTTCCTTGAGGGTATTCAGGACGCATTTTCGGGACGCGTTATCTACGCAGACGGCTGCCATCTGTTCAGCGATCGCACAGAGGGTCTTGCACAGGCAGGCGACCGCTATGCCGAGGCTGTGGCGGCTGCCGAGAACTCCGATATCATCATAGCTTGCGTGGGACTTGACGCTTCGTTAGAGGGCGAGGAGGGCGACACAGGCAACGCCTATGCTTCGGGCGACAAGCCTGACCTGTATCTCCCCGAAAGCCAGCGAAAGCTGCTGAAAAAGCTTAAAGCGACAGGCAAGCCGCTGGTAGTCGTACTCTCCTCGGGAAGTGCTATAAATATCGACTGTGACTGTGACGCGCTGCTCCAGATGTGGTATGCAGGTCAGAACGGCGGTGCTGCACTTGCAAAGCTCCTTTTTGGCGAGGTATCCCCCTCGGGAAAGCTTCCTGTGACGTTCTACAAAGACGCTGACAGGCTGCCGGATTTCGAGGACTACTCCATGAAGGGCAGAACTTATCGCTACTGCGACAGCGACAATGTGCTGTACCCGTTCGGTTACGGACTGTCCTACGGAAAGTTCCGCTGCGAGGGCCTCACCTACTCCGACGGTGTGGCGAAGCTTACCGTCACGAATGACGGCGCGGCTTCGGAGGACGTTATCCAGCTCTATATCAAGGGCTACGGCGAAAACGACGTGCCGAATGTCAGCCTGTGCGGATTTAAGCGCGTGTATCTCGAAAGAGGTGCAAGCGCAGAGATCGAGATAGCTGTTCCCTGCTCCGCGTTTGAAACTGTGGACGAGAACGGTGTGCGCGGTGTGACAGGAGATCGCTTCACGCTTTATGCCGGAACATCGCAGCCTGACGTGGTGAGCAGATCGCTTACAGGTATTGCTCCGGCTGAAACGGAAATTTTGCTGTAAGGGCTTGACAAAGCGTGAAAATTATAGTATACTAATGAGCGGACTGAAAAGGGGAGCTCCCAAGGCGGGGCTGAGAGTGTGTCGCAGGATACAGACCCTGATACCTGATTCGGATAATGCCGACGTAGGAAGGAATGTTCTTGAACCAGACATTTTGATGCGTGCTGATATCCGTCGGCACGCATTTTTTTGACCGACGTAACGAATACGGAATTCAGCCCGACGATCGCAAGGTGCCTGCGACCCTCGGGCATTTCTGTTCCCTGCTGCGTTTCCGAACTTAGTCCGAAAGAAAGGAATTTATTATGTCTGAGAATACAAAAAGTCACGCTAAGATAGTTGCGCTCGTAGAGGGCGCGGTAATGGTGGCACTTGCCGCTGTATTAAGCTATATCCGTATATTCCATCTGCCGTGGGGCGGCTCTGTAACACTGCTCTCTATGCTGCCCATCGTTATTTACAGCATCCGTCACGGCATTGCAAACGGTCTGTTTGCAAGCTTCGTGTTTGCGCTTATCCAGTTCGGTCAGGGCGTTATGGACGGGCTTTTCGGCTGGGGACTTACTCCCGTGATGCTGATAGCCTGCATCATGCTCGACTACATACTGCCGTTTACAGTGCTCGGTCTGGCAGGTATGCTCCGCAAAAAGGGCACCATCGGCTGGATAGCAGGTACCGCAGGTGTAGTTGTGCTGAGATTTGTGATGCACTTCCTTAGCGGTATCGTCATCTGGCACAGCTTTGGCGAGCTGTGGGAGGGCTTCTCCACCGACAACGAGATTCTTTACAGCCTGCTGTACAACGGCTGCTATATGCTGCCCGAGCTCATCTTCACGCTCGCAGGCGCGATAGTGCTGTTCAAAGTTCCGCAGACGAGAAAGCTCATAATCAACAACGGATAACATAAAAGACCGCCGAGGCAAGTCCTCAGCGGTCTTTCTCTATGGGGTACAGAAATTACTTTATAAATACAAATTCCGAAAGCTGCAGAAGCTGTCTGCCCTTCATCGCATCGGCAAACCAGCCCTCGTAGCCTGCCTCGACTTTAATGTACAGCGCGTGTCTGCCTGTGACTGCCTTTACCCTGCCGCCGATAACGGAGTCGTCCTGTCTGAAGTCGATAACGCCTATCTCCTCGCCGTCCTCCGAGTCGAGCAGGATGTGCAGTCTGCCGTTGCTGCCCATGCCGCGTATCCTCAGGCGCATCTGCATGGTTTTCGAGGAATAGTCCTCGCCGAAATCGAAATACTTCCAGCCCATAACACAGCCGTCGGTAAGATTTGTCACAACGCGCTCGAAGATGTTGAGTTCGGTGATAAAGCAGCCTTCTTTCAGAACGCAGGCCGTTTCGGCAGGAGTTGCCTTGTAGGGATTGAGATATTCCTCAAAGCCGAGAGAGGTCATCTCCACCTGCGGAATAGTTCCGTCGGGCAGTATCTCTATTTTTTCTACACAGCCGCGGCGCGACATGATAGTGCCATTCGTCATGCGGTGGTAGAAGATGTACCACTGACCGTTTATGTTGCAGATAGAGCCGTGGTTGTTTCCGCCCGGGTAGTCTATTGCATTGTCAACGATAGTGCCGCGGTATGTGAAAGGTCCTGTCGGCTTGTCGGAGGTCGCATAATCAAGACAGCTGCCGCGCTGGGGCGAATATATCATGTAGTAGGTGTCGCCTACCTTGCGGGGCGAGCACGCCTCGAAGAACTTATGCGGCTCCTCAACGGGAATGATGTCGGGCTGATATGTGCCATCCACCATCTCGTACATATTATCCTTAAGCTCGCACATATAGCTGCCCTGATAGCCGCAGTATACATACACCCTGCCGTCATCATCCACCAGTGTTCCGGGGTCGATGAACGTGCCGTTATCGTAATGATCTTCTACATTGTACTTATACTTTGAAAGCAGTCTGAACGGGCCCTCGGGTCTGTCGGCAACAGCAACACAGCCCTTCGCGCCAACGATATACGCATAGAGGTAATACTTGCCCTCGCGTTCAACAACATCGGGCGCGAAAAGCAGGTTGTCCGTCCAGTCAACATCAGAGGGAGAATCAACGCCGTCCCTTGTGCGGAAGATATCTCCGTGGCAGGTCCACTCGTTGAGGTTATCAACAGACGCAGACCACACCTTTAATTTGCAGTCGCAGAAGTCGATGGAGTCAACTCTGTCATGTGAGCCGTAAACGTAAACGCGGTCGCCGAAGACTCTCGGCTCGCCATCGGGTATGTATTCCCATGTCGGAAGATAAGGATTAGCCATAATATCACCTCATAATTTCATCTGTATGATGCCCTTGCTCTTTAATTCTAGCATATCAGAGCAGGTAATTCAACCACAAAACCGCCAACTAACAGCACAAAAATGCCATAGCGGTATCAGGTAAGCTCGTCGATTATATCGGTGATCTCGGGATAAAGCTCTGTGCAGGTATTGCGGTCAAACAGCGACATTGCGCCGGTATCCCACCAGAAGCACTTTATTCCGTTAGCTTCGGCACAGGTGAGAAAATACGTCACATAAGCCTTTCTTGCCGCTTCGCTCTCCTTGTAGTCAGCGCCACATTCGCCTATTACCACAGGCGCGCCGTGACGCTCAGAAAGCTGCGCAAGGCGACTGAAGATATCATCGAGCTGCTGCTTGTCTGCGTCGCTTCCCCAGTCATAACGCGGCTCGGCATAATCAACGCTCGTCCATGTAAACGGCTGCGGGTCGTAGCAATGCACCTGTATCATCAGATGATCCTCTGCGCTGTCCTCGGGCAGCACGAAGCTATCCATAGCACCCTCGCCGCATACTCCCGAATATATCTGCACCATCAGATTGCGCTGCGCGTTATTTCCGCCAGTTGCACGAACGGTATCCACAAAAAGCTGATTGAAATCGGCATGAGCCTTGTATTCCTCGGCACTTCCCGCGCCGCCCCAGCGATTGCCGCTGTCCAGCATCTCGTTAAAGCCCTCGAAGATGAGCTTGTCGCCATATTCCCTGAAATGCTCCGCGATATTTCTCCAAAGTGCCGCGAATTTTTCGGAATTCTCCTCGTAGCACTTGGGAGTAGCCCTCAGCCAGCCGCCTCCACCCGAGTCGTGGTGAACATTAAGCACGCAGTACATATCAAGCTCCATCACGTAATCCACGACCTCCTGCACTCGTGCCAGCCACTCGGGGTCGATGTTGCCGTATTCGTCGATATGCTCGCGCCATGTTACAGGCACGCGCACCGCATTGAAGCCTGCTTTTTTCACTGCCGCGAAAAGCTCGGGAGTCGTCACGGGATTGCCCCATGCGGTCTCGTAGTTTTCGGGCTTGCCCTCGGAATACAGCCCTATCCAGTCGCCGTTGCTGTCAAGGGTATTTCCGAGATTCCAGCCCATCGCCATAGACGAAGCCGCCTGCCGCGCACTCTGAAACCGACCGGAATTTCCGAAAACGAAAAAGCAGACAGCCGCTGCGCATATTACAAAGACAGATATGATTATAATTACTTTTTTCATAAATATCACCCTCT
>JAZQEQ010000141.1:0-2216 GCA_045539055.1 Oscillospiraceae bacterium
CTTGGTGTTGCGCTGCTCGCAGCCGTAGGCGCAGGTATCTATTCCAGCGTTCCTGAGGCTTGCCGTGCAGTTATCAAGACCGATAAGATTCAGGAGCCTATCGAGGATAACTCCCGTCAGTACGAAAAGGTATACGAGATGTATCGCAAGCTGTATCCTGCAATGAAGCAGTGCTTTGCAGAGCTTTCTCAGCTTTGATATTGAACTAAAATAGTAATGTCCCCGAACTCTCGGGGACATTTTTCTGCTACAATGAAACATTTGGGCATTGTATTTCGTCTTACTTATGAAAGCGGCTTTCAGAAAAGGGTGGTGATGATATGACCGAGCAGCAGTTTGAGTTTTACATAAAGGCTCACCGCGCGACAGTGTTCAGACTTGCGTACAGCATGATGAAAAACCGCGAGGACGCTGACGATGTAACTCAGGACGCATTTGTTCGGCTGTATCAGTCGCACGAGAAATTCAACACCGAGGACAACGTAAAGGCATGGCTTATCAGAGTTACAATAAATCTGTGCAAGGATTTGCTCCGCTCAGCATGGCGCAAGCACAGATCTGATGATATGCCCGAAAAAGTTTGCGAAAGCAGGGAAGAGCTTCACCTGCTCGACAGCGTGAAAAGGCTCAAGCCCGAAAGCGGCGCAGTCGTCTATCTGTACTATTATGAGGGCTACTCGGTAGAGGAGATAGCGCGACTTCGACGTACTACCTCGTCGGCTGTAAGAACTCGGCTCACCCGTGCGCGTAAGGAACTAAACACGATGCTCTCAGAGGAGGATGATTTATGAGGCAGGAATACAACAAGCTTTTCGATAAAATTACTTCCGAAAGGAGCGACAGCGAGCTTCTTCAGGGAGCACTGAGAAAGGCGGAAAATATGAAGCAGAAGAGGAAAATCAATAAAAAGGCAGTTATTATTCCTATAGCGGCGGCATTGACGCTTGCGATTGGTGGTGTCGGAGTTGGTGCAGCATTTGGTTTTGATCATCTTACAAATATGTTTGGTGCTAACGAAGCGCTTGTTTCGGAGATACAGTCCAATGTTTTCGAGGACTCCGACGGTCATGTAAAGGTGACAGTCGAGCAGCTGCTCGGCGACGGCAGATATGTTCACGCAGCTGTGCATTATGAGGCTCTTGACGAGCGGGGTATAAGCTGGCTTGCAAGCGAGCCTTTCGGAACAGAGCTTAATTCTTCGCATAGTATTTTGAATATCAAATGCGATGATGCTTATTGCAGTGGCGTTGCTTCTTACGGCAGTATTGAGGCTGATGAGCTGCGCACAGAAACAGACCGTTATTTCTATCTTCACAGCCAGATCGATACGGGTACATGGAGAGATAATGAATTTCTGGGTAGTATAAATTATCCTCTGACTTCCAAGAACAAAACAGCTTCTCTTGAATTAGACAGTTTCATCGAAACAAGGCGTTTCAATATCGTTGGTGAGGAGCGTTCCAGCAAATATCTCACACCGTTATATATCGATATCTCGCATCTTTCTTATTGTCTGTATGCCCAAGATGATTACGGACTTGTTGAAAGAACTGACTTCCCTGAAGGAGGTTATAGTGAAAGCATGGCGGTTTCATTTGAAGAGGCTCAAGAGGAGATTTGGGATAAGGGTGCTGTACTCATCTGTGCAGATGGGGAAAGAATTGAGCTAGGCAATTTCACGAGCGGACCTAATGATGACTGCTGGACTTGGATGAGTGGTGAGATAATCAATAAGGATGCGGTGTCTAACTGCTGGACAGCGGACTACTCTATTGAATTCGACTTCGACGAACTCGTCGGACTCGAGATCGACGGGGTTTATTACGACCTTGTAGCTGAATAAAAATATCTCCTCCGTTTTCACGCGGAGGAGATTTCTTATATCAGAATTACTTTTCAGTCTTGTCGCAGTAGCAGATGCCGAGACCAACGGTACTCATATATACTCTGCCGTAAACATTGAGATCACCGCAGATCCAGTCGCCGTTGCCCATGCCGCCAAAGCGGTGAGCGTCGTCGTTGCAGCGCTCCCAGGTAGCTCCGTTATCCTCTGTCATATAGATACCGACAGTATCATTATCCGCGGTTGTTCCGTAGATGTAGATAACATAAGGATCGCCCTCGTTTTTAGCCTTGCCGAGAGATACAGCGTTGCATATCTTTGCACCATCGACCTTTGTGAATGTATTTCCGTAGTCAGTGGTAACATAAAGTCC
>JAZQEQ010000142.1:0-3042 GCA_045539055.1 Oscillospiraceae bacterium
AGCCTCAAGCTCAAGATCCGCCGTAAGCTGATGCTCGGCTCTGTCTAGACATTTCTGTATCCTCTCCTTATCATCGCCTGCTTCCTTAAGATCGTCCAGAGCGTTGTAAAATATCGGATTGACGCATCTGTATATAAGCGGAGCTGCAAGCTTTTCAGAATCCGAAAACTTATATTCAGCGCTTGCTGTTTTGAGAGTCTGCTGAACATGAGAAATCTCTAAACGACACTCCCTGAAAAGATAGTTCAGAAAAACATCTCTGCCGCAGAGGTTGAAGTCGATAACGCCAACGAATTTCCCGTTCTCGTCAATAAGGATATTGGTATTGTTTATGTCAGCCTGAAAGACCGAGGTTGGCAGCGTTTTATATATCGGCTCAAGTGCGTTTCTATTGTCGTTCCACAGCTTCCATATTCTTTCGACCTGCCAGTGAAACTCTTCGGGCAGCGTGTCAGCATACTTTTTCCAGTCAAGTGCAACTTCGATTACTTCATCGGTCTTGTCGGTTTCGCAGAACCTTTCAAAAAGACAGTAACCCGACGGGAATTCAGCAAAGTCAAGCCTTTCAGTCGCTATCCTTGCTGTCATAGTGACAGCGTCATCCCACCAGTCACTAAATGCGACGCCGTCCTTTTCAAGTTGCTCGGCGGTCTTGTACTTTGAGAACTCCTCGGCAAATGCGGTGCATTGGTGACCCTTATATGTAACGGTAGGAAAGTCTCCGTTTTTATCTAAGATAAAAGCAGGGCAGTAGTAGCCGAGCTTTCGGTACTCATCGGCACATCGTGCCCATACCTTAATTCTTTCCGACGAGGTGAAAGCGTTTCCTGCAAGCTTTATAACATACTTTTCTCCCGAAGCCCACTCGACAATTATAACCTCTCTGAAATCCTCCTCACCGTGGCTGTGCTCCGTTATATCGTAACTGATAGGCTCGTCATCGAAAAATAAGCTTATGACCTTGGCTTCATCACTGTCCTGTTTATAATTTTCCATTTCATCACTCCTTATTAGTGACTTTAATTATAACACTCAACTTATCGAAAGTCAATCGTTTACATAATTGCCTTCGCCTTGAGAAATAGCTTCTTTAAAGAAGAAAATGTACCTTTTACCTACAAACGTACCGATTTATCGAAATATTTGTCCTTTTTCTATTGATTATTATTTCCTTTTGTGTTATAATAGTAGTAATTAAGTAAATCAGAGAGAAAGCCTTACCATAAATTAGGGACTTTGCTATCGGTTTACATATTACATCTTTGGAAGAGGAAATGCCAATGCCCCCGAAATTAAGTGAGCTTGTGACCCTGCTTAAAGGACATCGCGTCTTTATTCAGACCCATAATTTCCCCGATCCTGATGCCATTGCCAGTGCATTCGGACTTCAGGTGCTCCTTGCGAAGTTCAATATTCCTACAACTATCTGTCACCACGGAAATATAGAGCGTATGGCTACCGCAAATATGGTTGCTGAGTTTGGAATATCCATGACGACAGACAAGGATCTGAAGGATATGGGACCTGAAGATTATATTATCACTGTTGACTCTCAGAAGGGTAATGCAAATATTCTCGACCTTGTTGGCAACGAGGTCGCTTGTATTGACCATCACCCTGTGTTCAATGATATCGACAGCTATAAGTATACAGATATCCGTATTGTCGGAAGCTGTGCCACGATTATAGCTGATTATTATCGCCTTTATAACATCGATATGCCTCAGGATGTTGCTACAGCGCTTCTTTACGGTCTTAAGATGGATACAAAGGATTTCAGCCGCGGCGTTACAGAGCTTGATGTTGAAATTTACAAATATCTCTTTCCGAAGGCTAACAATGCGCAGATCCGTCATTTCCAGTCCGGTATCATTCAGTATGACGAGCTTGAGGCGTTTGTAGATTCGATGAAGAATATCGATATCTATAATGGCGTTGCTTTTGCTTTCCTTAATTTTGACTGTGCCGATGCCTTTGTAGCAACTGTTTCTGACTTTATCCTGAATCTTGATGTTGTTAATTTCTGTGTTGTTTACTCGCGCAGAGAGAACGGCTTTAAATTCTCGGTACGCTCCGAACTGGACGAGCTCAATGCGGGACAGATAGTTCTTGCAGCACTTTCCGATGTCGGTAGCGGCGGTGGACATAAGTCAATGGCAGGCGGCTTTGCTGTCGAGAGTAAGGTGCTTGATATCAGTATTGATTTTAACCGTGTTATTCAGAATCTTTTCCTGAACGTTATCGATGATATCCGTAACGGGGAAAAGAAGGATGCCGCTTCATCGAATGCTTAACAATTCAATTATTCAATAAACTCCGTTTTGTGCGGAGTTTATTCATTGGTGAACATAGTTCGAGGTATAAATGAAACGTTTTGTAGCAATTTTCCTTTTTTGTTGTATGCTGTGTGGCTGTGGCAGTGATGCGACTCAGCCTTCTATGATCGAAACGCATGAAGCGGAAACGACCATAACGACCACTGCAACGACTGAAATAATTCCTGTTGTTGAACCTGAGCCCGAGCCTGTCATGTTCTGCGATTATGACGCCGAGCTTGTTGAGAACAGGGTATATTCGAAGTTTATAAGAGCAATAGACGAGTACGCCGAAGAAAACGAGTTTCAGGGCTCTGTGCTTATTGCGTGGGATGATGAGATAGTGCTTGCCAAGGGCTATGGTTATGCCGATGAGATGACGGGCAGGCTATGCAATGCAACTGATACATTTGAGGTCGGCTCTGTATCAAAGCAGATGACAGCTGCTGCCATAATGCAGCTTGTAGATAGCGGCGCGCTCAATGTTGACAATACATTGGACAAGTATTTCCCCGAGTTTGAACACGCAGAGAATCTAACTATCAGAAATCTTCTGCAGATGAGATCGGGGCTTATGGATTTTATAAATTCACCTGCACAGTTCTTTCCTGAGGATTTTGTAGAACAGTATAAGGAGCTGGCTGATACCGATGAAAATCACGAGGAAACACTTCCACGCGATTTTCTGCTTGACTATATCAACGATGCTCCGCTTTGTTACGGTCCT
>JAZQEQ010000143.1:0-3215 GCA_045539055.1 Oscillospiraceae bacterium
TCCACAGGCTGGGCTTCCACAGAGTGGGGCAAGGCTTCCGGCGCTAAGCCCATCGTTGCTGAGTTCGACGAGCAGGGCGTAACAACACTCGAGCTGCTTTCTGACGCTTCTATCTTCGCTGCTGACGATGCATTCGCACAGCTTTGGATCCAGAGCTGGGGCGGCACAATGAACATCATCTCCGTTGAGCTGCTCGCTGCTGACGGCACAGCTATTGCTGAGGCTGTTGTTGGTGAGATCGCTCCCGTTGAGGATGCTCCCGTAGCTGACGATACAGTTGTTGACACAGAGGCTCCTTCCACAGACGCAGGCAAGGATTCCCCCGACACAGGCGTTGAGGGTATCGCTGCTGTTGCTGGTGTAGTTGCACTCGCAGGTGTTGCAGTTGTTGCTTCTCGCAAGAGAAAGTAATTGACAATTACTTAAGATAGTTAAACACTGATCGCACCCCCGACTTTTGTCGGGGGTGTTTTGTTTTGAAAAAAATTGAGCTGAGGACGAAATTTTCTATTGACAAAATGCTCAAAATAGGATATAATATTTTAAGTGAAAAGTACGAAAATCAAAGCACCTTTAAGGCGGCACTGAGAGGTCGGCAAGGTATGGATGTTTTCGTTCCGTCGGTATAGCTATAGCTATATCTGTATAAGCGGAAAATACGAAATCTCTGCCTGTCACCTGAAAGTGACAGGCTTTTTTGTTGCAAAAGAGAAAGGGAGTGAGCTGCCGTGTGCTGCATCAAAGGACTTGTAGTAAAGGCTGAAATACTTGATGAGAGCGCGATCGCAAGGGCGGTTACCCGCATTTCGTTCGAGATACTTGAACGTAACAAGGGTACAGATGGTCTTTGTCTGATCGGGCTTTTTTCGCGCGGCGCGGTGCTTGCAAAGCGTATCGCGGCAAAGATCGCAGAGGTCGAGGGCAGCGAGGTGCCTGTGGGATTGCTGGATATCACACCTTTCCGCGATGATAAGCCGAAGACCGATATCCCCGACAACAGCGAGATCCCGTTTGATATTAAGGATAAACGGGTAATAATAGTAGATGACGTAATCTTTACAGGACGCTCGGCAAGAGCTGCGATAGACGCGCTGATGTCAAGAGGCAGGCCTAAGCTGATACAGCTTGCAACGCTTATCGACAGAGGTCATCGAGAGCTGCCGATGAGGGCAGACTACATCGGAAAGAATCTTCCCACGTCCCATGAGGAAACGGTAAAGGTAATGGTCAATGAGATCGATGGCTGCGACAAGGTGGTCATCTACGGCACATCGGAATAAATGGCGTAAACAATGGCTTTTATGATATAGTTGGAGGACGACATGGTTTTATTTCTGAAAAACGGTTATGTAGTGGACAGTGCCAACAATTTTGAGGGTAAGGCTGACATTGTCATAAAGGATGGCGAGATCTTCAAGATAGGCAAGCGCCTCAGCTGCGCAAAGGCTGACCGCACTATCGATTGTAAGGGTCTGACGATCATCCCCGGCATCTGTGATATGCACGTTCATTTCCGTGATCCCGGACAGACTCACAAGGAGGATATCATCACAGGCGGCGAGGCGGCTGTGGCAGGCGGCGTTACTGCGGTAGCGTGTATGCCTAACACTATTCCCACCGTTGACAATGCCGAAACTGTAAAGTATATCATTGAAAAGGCAAAGCAGTCCAAGACTAAGGTCTATCCCGTAGGCAGCATCACAAAGGGCTTAAAGGGCGAGGAGCTGTGCGATTTCGAGGAGCTTCGCAAGGCAGGCTGTGTTGCAGTGTCCGACGACGGCAGACCCGTAAAGAACGCAAAGACCATGGCAAGAGCAATGGTCAAGGCGCATTACGCAGGACTGAAGGTCATCTCCCACTGCGAGGACCTCGACATAATCGACGGCGGTATAATGAACAGCGGCAAGGTGTCAAAGGAGCTTGGAGTTCCGGGTATGCACAGACTCAGCGAGGATATCGTGACATCCAGAGAGATAACTCTTGCGACCGACCTTGAGATGCCTATCCACATTGCCCATGTTTCTACGATAACAAGTATGTCCAATATCAGAATAGCTTCGCGCTATGGTACGATGGTTACCAGCGAGACCTGTCCGCATTACTTCATGCTGACAGATGAGAAGCTGCGCACACGCGACGCGGATTACAGAATGAATCCGCCGCTGAGAACTATGGACGACGTCAGAGCCATCACAGAGGGTATCTGCGACGGCACGATCGACTGCATCGTTACTGACCACGCTCCCCATTCCGCAGAGGAGAAGGCGGATTTCATGAAGGCTCCCAACGGTGTTGTGGGACTTGAGACCTCGCTTGCTGCGACTCTCACTGCACTGTACCACACTGAAAAGGTGCCGCTTTCCAGAATAGTTGCGCTGATGTGCGTAAACCCCAGAAAGATACTCGGTATCCCCGGTGGCTCGCTTCAGGCAGGCGACGTTGCGGATATCTGCATATTCGACCCCAACGAGGAGTGGAAGGTAGTGCCCGAAAAGCTGCACTCCAAGAGTAAGAACACCTGCTTCAAGAACAAGGTGCTCAAGGGCAGAGTGAAGTTCACCATCGTTGACGGCGAGGTCGTTTATGAGGACGACGGAGATCACGATTAACAGAAAAAATTAAATTTATATATACATGAAAGAGAGGACGTAAAAATGTCATTCGACAGACTCATCGAAAACATCGAAAGAACCCAGAACCCCACAGTTGCAGGTCTTGACCCCAAGCTTGACTATGTGCCGGAGTACATCAGAAAGAAGTGCTTTGAGAAGTACGGCGAGACTCTCAAGGGTGCAGCAAAGGCACTGCTCGAGTTCAATAAGGGTCTGATAGACGCACTTTGCGATATAGTTCCCGCAGTAAAGCCTCAGGCTGCTTATTACGAGATGTACGGTCCCGCAGGCATGAAGGCTCTGCAGAAGACACAGGAGTACGCTCGTGAGAAGGGTATGTTCGTTATCACAGACGGTAAGAGAAACGACATCGGCACAACTATGGAAGCTTATGCTACTGCTCACCTCGGCAAGGTAAAGGTAGGCAGCAAGGAGTACGAGCCTTTCATCGGCGATGCGCTGACAGTAAACGGCTACCTCGGCTCTGATGGTATCAAGCCCCTGCTCGATATCTGCCGCGAGAATGACAAGGGCATCTTCGTCCTCGCTAAGACATCCAACCAAGTCGGAGGCCAAGCGGTCTTAGGAAGACAAGACCTGATA
>JAZQEQ010000144.1:0-3467 GCA_045539055.1 Oscillospiraceae bacterium
ACAAGAAACAGCACCTTTGACATCTCCGCAGTGATGAATGGCAAGGATCCCGAGGGCAAGGCTCTGATCGACCGCGATATCGCAGAGATAGCAAAGCAGCTCAAGCGCCTTGAGAAAGAGGGAATACCCGTACTCTGGCGACCCCTGCACGAGGCATCTGGCGGCTGGTTCTGGTGGGGCGGACAGGGCGCAGACGCGTTCAAAAAGCTCTGGATATACCTGTACGAGCAGCTTACATACAAGTACGAGTGCAATAACCTGATATGGGTGTTCAACGGTCAGAACAGTGCATGGTATCCGGGTGATGATTATGTTGATATAATCGGCGAGGATATCTATCCCGGCGAGCGTGTATATTCGCCTCAGACCGCACGTTTTGTACAGGCTTCCGAGTACAGCAGCACAAACAAGATCATAGCGCTTACTGAAAACGGCTGTATATTTGACATCGATCAGGCTATGGATGTCAATGTAATGTGGGCGTGGTTCAATACATGGTGCGGAGCTTTTGTGGTAAACGGAAATTCTTACAGTGAGCAGTTCACTGAAAAGGATATATTGAAAAAGGTGTACAGCAGCAAGTATGTAATAACATTTGACGAGCTGGATTGGTAATATGATAAGACTCCTCTGCTTAAGCAGGGGAGTCTTGTTTTATGAGAATGACAAAAACTTGGTGGGAATTTGTGGAATATGCTGAATATATGGCTTGATGCTTGCACTTTTGTCACTTTTACGCTATAATTATATTGATATAGTATATCCACGGTGAGGTGTGATTAAAATGGCAATGGTCATAAGACATATGAGTTCTACCCAGCAGGTGATAGACGCACAGCTGAGTACTGACAGAAAGCGTAAAAAGGCGTCAGAGCGCCTTTCATCGGGCTATCGTATAAATCGTGCCGCAGACGATGCGGCAGGTCTTGCTGTGTCCGAAAAGCTCCGCGCAATAAGACGAGGACTAAGACAGGGTCTGCGTAATATCGACGACGGAATAAACTATGTGCGTACTGTTGAGGGCGCGTCGCAGGAGATACACAATATGCTTCAGCGCCTCAAGGAGCTTGCTGTCGAGTCCTGCAACGGAACTTACGACGACCTTGATCGTGACGCTATGGACCTTGAGTATCAGCAGATACTTGATGAGATAGATCAGATAACAAGCACAGCAGACTTCAACGGAGTTCCGCTGTTTGAAAAGCATCTTTCCGCTTTTGAAAAGAACGAGGGCGACCTCAGCCATAACTCGCCTGTAAGGATAAGCGCAAAGAACGATACTCTTGTTCTTGGATATACTATCGATGGCACTCAGAAAGAATATACAGTAAATATCCCGAGGGGAACATATTCGGTCGAGGAGCTTGCCGACCTTATCGATACCGATCTTTTTGATAATGCTCCCGAGCTCATCATTGGCGTAAACACCGCAAATCAGCTTACTATGCAGGCGGAGGGCGGCTCTCTGGATTACATCAGCGGCAATGGCTCATCGCTGTTCTACAATACGGTCATCGGCTCGTCTGACGGCTATCTGCTTGGTGTTACATACTTCCCTGATGAGTCTTCAGAGCTTGGTATTATCGCAGGTGAGAACGATACTGTATCCTTCCGTGTGGGAAATACAGATGATACATTGTATTCTTTTACTATCGCCCCCGGTAGCTATACGCGCTCAGAGCTTGTAGATGAGATCAACAGCAAGATCGCAGGCGCAGGAATTCCCGGAAATATCAAGGCTGTCGAGTGTGAGAACGACAATGGACAGATGGTCATCGGACTTTCGAGCGATACAACCATCACAGGACTTGCAGGAAATTTCATTGAGATAGACGGTATTACATCGCCCATCTATGATATCTGTAAATACGGGCATATCGACAATTCGCAGGCGCTTCTGTCGGGAACAAAGAGAATCCCTGATATCCTTGAGATAGAGCGTGATCGAAACCATTATTTTGTTCTTGATCTCAAGTGGTACGGTGATGACGCTTCTGCTAAAAGCACAAAGCTCCGAATCAATCTGCTTTCCGACGGCGAAAATACAAAGACCTATTCCTCGCCTATGGATCTCGTTAATACGATACAAAAGCAGATAGACGATGCAGGACTTCCTTTTACTGTTACACTGAATGCAAAGGGAGGACTTGATATAAAGTCCGATCAGTACGGTAATAAGTGCGCAGTAAATCTCGACAAATCCGATGTGCCCAGCCCTTATATGGTTTATGATCTGTTTGATGCGGCTACGCTTAATAAGGTTGCTCCCACACAGGGTACATCTACTTATACAAGAGCGATCTTCACAGCCTATAAGCCGCTCACAGCGCCTATATACATTCCTGCTACAGAGAATACACTGTCGTTTGATATCACGCTTTCTGATGATAATCAGGCACCCGCTTCGGAAAAAACGGTCAAAAGGCTTGACATCGTTATACCGCCTGGAAGCTATTCTTCAACATCCGCGCTCGTTCAGGCTATGAACGACCAGATCGACAACAACTATCCCGAGCTTGCAGACAAGCTTCAGTTCAGCATTGATACATCAAAGGCTATAAAGCTCTATGCAGAGGGCAATAACGGAAGTGATGTTGAAAAGATAGTCATTGACTCGACCTGCTCCGCATATAAAAGGCTTATCGCAGGCGCTCGCTATGATGATAATATCACTACAGTTGCAGGAAAAGAAACGGCTTACGTCACCTCGTCCTCAAATGTTCCGGGCTCATCCCGTGCCAATGTTACATCCACCTCAGGCTCTACACAGCAGGGCGTGACCTATGTCGAGGAGCAGTCTAAGACCGCGCAGAAGAGCGGAAATTACATCGTATATTCAGGCGCTACTATCGATGTTGTGAACGGTACAACTACAAGAGAAAGCATAGAAGGACAGGCAGGCACCGTAATTACTTCCACAACAGCCGCGTCCGTTACGCTTGATGATGTCCTTACACAGTTCAATGTGCTCGGAACATCGCAGAAGGATCTGTCATTTTCGTTTACTCTTGACGACAAGAACGGAAGTACGGATTATTCTGTCGTTATCCCAAAAGGCTCGACCGCAAGCGAGGCTACTGCCCTCATTAAGGATGCTATAAAGGATAAGGCATCGCTGTCGGTGAAGGGCAACGATATAGTTATCACTTCGCTTGAAAAGGGCGAGGAGATGAAGTTCTACAACGTAAGCGGCACTCTGCTCAACAAGGCTTCCAAAAACTCGCTCGCATCCCAGTCGGGAGCGATAATAGATGCGCCAAACAATAAGGTCTATATTCCTGCTACGCTGACGGTAAAGAACGCCGCTTCGCAGGTACCCTACACAGCGGACGCGTCAAATGACAGGCTTATAATGACCGCGGGTCAGCATAGCTATGACCTGCGCCTCACGCATAAAACGTACACATCCCTTGCGGATATGGCAGCCGAAATAAACGCGCAGATAGCTGCCGCTGACGGCGGTAATG
>JAZQEQ010000145.1:0-3954 GCA_045539055.1 Oscillospiraceae bacterium
CCTCCGCAGGCAGCATAGTGCAGGTGCGCGAGTGTACAAATGCATTCATGCGCATGGCAAAGAGCGAGGAGATACCTGTTTTCATCGTAAGCCATGTAAACAAGGACGGTGGCATTGCGGGCCCGAAGATAATGGAGCATATCGTTGACACGGTGCTGTATTTCGAGGGCGAAAAGCAGCTTTCCTATCGCATATTGCGCGCATTTAAGAACCGCTTCGGTTCGACCAATGAGATCGGTGTGTTCAATATGGACGATGATGGTCTGAAAGAGGTCACGAATCCGTCTGAAATGATGCTTTCGGGCAGGCTGACTTCCGTTTCGGGAAGCTGTGTTATCTGCTCGGTAGAGGGCACACGTCCGATACTTGCAGAGGTGCAGGCACTTGTCACGAAATCAAGTCTTTCAGCACCGCGCCGTGTAGCCAACGGATTTGACTACAACAGACTTTATATGATACTCGCCGTACTTGAAAAGCGCACAGGCTTTTTCTTCGGCGGTGTTGATGTATATGTGAATATCGTAGGCGGCCTGCGGCTTGACGAGCCTGCAGCTGACCTTGCGGTGGCAATGGCACTGTACTCGGGGCTCTGCGACAAGGTGATTCCCGAAAAGGTTATGGTATTCGGCGAGGTGGGTCTTGGCGGAGAGATACGCAGCGTTTCTCATGTGAGGGAGCGTGTCAAAGAGGGCGCACGCCTCGGATTTGAGAAGTGCATAATACCGAAGCAGAGCTTTTCATCGCTCAGCAAGAACGAGGATTACGGAATACAGATAATCGGCGTAAGAACGCTGGAGCAGGCTTTCAGGGCTATCGCGGACAAGCCTAAGGAGGAGAAAAATGACTAATTGTGATGATTGCGTAAACTACGTTTATGATGAGGAATGCGATTGCTGGGTGTGCCTTGTAAACCTTGACGAGGACGAGATGTGCCGTTTTATGACAGGAACAAACTACAATTGCCCCTACTACAGCAGCGACGATGAATATGCTATTGCAAGAAAGCAGTAACGTTTAAATAGCAGAACTTCCCCCGAACTTATTGGTCGGGGGAATATTTTGTGCGACTTTTTACGGATTGAGTCGATTTTAGTGCGCTTTTGCTCATTTTTTTGTATAGAAATTGTCCAAAATGCTGAAAAGAAAAAAATATTTTTTATATTAAATAACAGTAATGCGTTGAAAAACTTGCTTTTTTCCGAAAAAGCGAGTATAATTATTTTTGTGTTAATTTATCAAAGGTAGAATTATATCCAAAAACTGAAAGGGGTCAGAACAAATGAAATCACCATTTACAAAAGAAGAGCTGAAGAAGCAGCTCGAAGCGATCCTGGAGTATGACTTCAGAACAGACTACAAGAATGCGACAGATGCACAGCTTTATCGTGCATTATCTTCCATCGTTGTAAATTACCTCAAGGAAAAGCGCGGCAACTTCATGCGCGAGGTAAATTCCAAGGGTAAGAAGCAGGTATATTACCTTTCTATGGAGTTCCTTATGGGCCGCTCCCTTAAGACAAGCCTTTACAACATTGGCATGAACGAGGTGGCAGAGGATGTTCTCAAGGACTGGGGCATCAAGATCGGCAGGATCTATGAGGAAGAGCCCGATGCAGGTCTCGGTAACGGCGGCCTCGGACGTCTTGCAGCTTGCTCCCTTGACGGTCTTGCTACCTGCGATTATCCCGCAACAGGCTATTCCATCCGTTATGAGTACGGTATCTTCAAGCAGAAGGTAGTTGACGGCTGGCAGACTGAGCTTCCCGATAACTGGCTTCCCGGCGGCGGCGCATGGCTCGTGCCCGTTCCCGATCAGGCAGTGGAGGTCCGCTTCGACGGTCGCATCAACGAGTACTGGGACGAGAACTACCACCACCTCGAGCACGTTGATTACACATCTGTAAACGCTGTTCCTTATGATATGTATGTATCCGGTTACGACAGCAAGGGCGTTTCCAAGCTTCGTCTGTGGAGCGCAGAGAATATGTCCTTCGATATGAGCAGCTTCAACAGCGGTGACTACGCAAAGGCTCTCGGTGCTTCCAATATCGCACACTCCATCTCCAAGGTGCTTTATCCTAACGATAACCACATGGAGGGTAAGGCGCTCCGTCTGCGTCAGCAGTACTTTATGTGCGCAGCTTCTATCGGCGATATCGTTATGCGCCATATGAAGAACTACGGCACACTGGAGAACTTCCACGAGAAGGTTGCTATCCATATCAATGATACTCATCCCACACTTGCAGTTCCTGAGCTTATGAGAGTTCTGCTTGACGACTGCGGCTACGGCTGGGATCAGGCATGGCATATCTGCACAAATACATTTGCATATACAAACCACACTGTTATGGCTGAGGCTCTTGAGAAGTGGGACAAGACTCTGGTCGAGAGGATCCTCCCCAGAATCTTCACTATCATCTGCGAGATCACCCGCCGCTACTGTGAGGATCTGTACAACAGAACACAGAACCACGAAAAGGTATCCAAGATGTCCATCGTTCAGGACAGCAAGGTACACATGGCAAACCTCTGTGTTGCTGCTTCCCACAGCGTAAACGGCGTTTCCAAGCTGCACAGCCAGATCATCAAGGACGACGTATTCAATCTTCAGGCTACTGACAGACCCAGCCAGTTCAAGAACGTTACCAACGGTATCGCTTACAGAAGATGGCTGCTCCAGTCTAACAAGGGTCTGACAGACCTTCTGTCCGAGTGCATCGGCGAGGGCTTCAAGAAGGACGCTTCCGAGCTCATCAAGTTCCAGGTATTCGCTAATGATAAGGCAGTTCTGGAGAAGCTCGGCAAGATCAAGAGAGAGAACAAGGAGCGCTTTGCAAAGTATGTTGAAAAGACAACAGGCACAAAGCTGAATGTTGACAGCATCTTCGATGTACAGGTAAAGCGTCTGCACGAGTACAAGCGTCAGCAGCTGAATGCACTGAATATCATCGCTGACTACAATTTCCTCAAGCAGAATCCTGACGCTCCCTTTACACCCAAGACATACATCTTCGCTGCAAAGGCTGCTCCCGGCTACTATATTGCTAAGCAGATCATCAAGATGATCTGGTGCATCGGTGAGGAGATCAAGCATGATCCCAAGCTGCGCGAGAAGCTGCAGGTAATCTTCCTTGAGGACTACCGCGTAACTCTGTCCGAGATCCTTATGCCCGCTGCTGAGGTATCCGAGCAGATCTCCCTTGCAGGTACAGAGGCTTCCGGTACAGGTAACATGAAGTTCATGCTCAACGGTGCTCTTACAGTCGGCACATACGACGGTGCTAACGTAGAGATCCACGAGGCTGTTGGCGATGACAATATCTTCGTATTCGGTATGAGAACTCCCGAGGTAAACGACCTGCGCATGAGAGGTTACCACCCCGAGCAGTATATCAACAGCAACCAGACTATCAAGGACGCTATGCAGCGTATGTACAACGGCATCAACGGTGCTACATTCGAGGAGCTTGCAAACTCCATCAAGTTCAAGGACTTCTACATGGCGCTTGCTGATTTCGACAGCTACCGCGGCACACAGGCTTACATCAGCGAAGTTTACAAGAACGCTGAGGAGTGGAACAGAAAGTCCCTGTATAACATTGCAGGTGCAGGTCGCTTCTCCGCTGACCGTGCAGTAACAGACTACGCACGCGATATCTGGAACCTGAAGTAATTATGTAATATTCTCGGCGCTGCCATAATTGCAGCGCCGAATTACTCTATATTGAAAAGGAGCAATTTCTATGAGCCTTCCGTTGTTTGACTGTTTCGACACCAATTACAAACATCCCTTTGGTGCACAGAGAAGAGGACAGAAGAGCGTTTTCAATGTCCGTATACCCAAGTACATGGCTGTAAGCGATCTTACTCTTGTAATGTTCCGCCCCGGTTATAAAGAGCGTTTTATCCAGCTTATCCTGCAGGATGAAAGCGGCGAGGATAATATCTATT
>JAZQEQ010000146.1:0-3297 GCA_045539055.1 Oscillospiraceae bacterium
GGATGCACTCATCCTCGCCTGCTGTAAACAGGTGGTACGCACGGCTGTCGCCGGCATTTACTATGTACGCGCAGCCTCCGAAAACTATCGCCGCAACGCAGGTCGTGCCCATAACGCACTTATTGAAGTCCCTCTGCGCCGTTTCGTAAACGATGGAGTTTGCCGCGGAAACCGCTGTTATGAGCAGGTTTCTTACGGAATTCTTGTTCATCATCTCGGAAAAGCTCTCCTTGATGCGCTTTGAGATGATGTCCACCGCCATCTGGCTCGCAAGTCCGCCGCTCTGCTCGCCGCCCATGCCATCGCAAAGGACAGCCGCACACGCAGTTTCACTCAGCATCTCGGACCAGACTGTGTCCTGATTTTCCTCGCGCTGAAGGCCTATATCTGTCTTGCTGTATACGTTCATTCTTTCACCGCCTCGTGACCTGTGCCGTCGTCCCTGCGAAGCTGTCCGCACGCCGCACTTATATCCGCGCCGAGCGTTCTTCTCACAGTTGCGTTGATACCCGCCTGAGTCAGGCGCTTCTGAAATCTCTCAACATAACGGCTCTTTTTGAAATCTCTCTCCCTTATCTCGTTTATCGGGATAAGGTTTACATGGCACAGCATACCGCCGAGCAGCTTTATAAGCTCGTCCGCGGACTGCTCTGTGTCGTTTACTCCCTCGATAAGGGAGTATTCAAAGCTTATGCGTCTGCCCGTCTTTTTGAAGTAGTCGCGGCAGGCTGTCATAAGCTGTTCAAGGTTGTATTTTTTGTTTATCGGCATGATGGAGCTTCGCTTTTCGTCCGTTGCCGCGTGCAGCGATATCGACAGCGTAAGCCCTGTTTTAAGCTCCGCAAGGTCGTATATCCTGTCAACTATACCGCAGGTGGACAGCGAGATGTGTCGAAGGCTCATTCCGTCGCCCTCGTTATTGAGAAGCGAAAGGAACTTCATCACATTGTCGAAGTTGTCAAGCGGCTCGCCGATGCCCATAAGCACGATGCTGTCGACATGACGTCCGCTGTCGCGCTCTGTTTCGTAGATCTGCAGCAGCATCTCGCTCGGCAGAAGGTGCCTTACAAAGCCTGCGATCGTGGACGCACAGAAGCGGCAGCCCATTCTGCAGCCCACCTGAGTGGAGATGCAAAGGCTGTTGCCGTGCTTGTATTCCATAAGTACAGTTTCCACCGACTCTCCGTCGGGCATACCATATAGGTATTTTACCGTATTATCAAGCTCCGATACAAGCTTTTTTTTGATAATTAGTGATTTTAGACAAAACTTTTTTTCGAGCGTATCTCTCAGTTGTGCAGAAATATTGCTCATCTGTGAAAAATCCTTGACTTTCTTAACGTGCAGCCAATCATAAATCTGCTTTGCTCTGAAAGCCTTTTCGCCGAGCGCGGTTATTTCCGCGACAAGCTCGTCCTTTGAAAGGGAAAGTATGTCTATCTTTTCAAGCTGATCCATTTATTTTATTCTCCTGAATGAGGCTGTAAAAAATCCGTCGCCGCCGTTCTCGTCGGGGAAATAAGTGCGCTTGAAGCTGTTCGCTGCGCCCTCGTAGGGAACGTGCTGGACTATGGGCGAAAACTCGGGATGCACTGCCGCAAAAGCGTCCACGACATCGTCGTTTTCGGCGCGGCTGAGCGTGCAGGTGGAATACACCAGCGTGCCGCCGACCTTTACATACTTGCTTGCCGTTTCAAGTATACGGCGCTGTATCTCGGGGAGGTCGTTGAACTCCTCGGGGTCCTTGTATTTTATCTCGGGCTTTCTGCGGATAACGCCGAGTCCCGAGCACGGAACATCACAAAGCACTCTGTCCGCCTGCGGAAGCTCCACGTTGTATTTTGTCGCGTCGCCCTGCCTTGCGTCAATGATGCGTATTCCAAGCCTTGCTGCGCCGTCCTCGATGAGCGCGACGCGCATATCGTGCAGATCAAGGCTGCAGAGTCTGCCGTTGTTTCCCATAAGCTCCGCCATTGTAAAGCTCTTTCCGCCAGGCGCGGCGCACACGTCTATTACCGTTTCGTTCACCACAGGGCGGAGCGTAAGGCAGCAAAGCTGCGAGGAGATGTCCTGAACGTGGAAAAGTCCCGCCTTGAATGCCTTTGACTTTTCAATATCGCCTGTCTTTTCCAGCACGATGCAGTCATCAAGCCTTTCGTACTTCCTTGCCGCTATCTTCTCCTTTTTGAGCGCCTCAAGCAGGTCCTCGGTGTTGGTCTTGAGGGTATTCACCCTCGCATAGACGGGCGGCTTTCCGACAGAGGCTTTCAGCGCCTTTACGGTGTTGTTTATGTCGTATTCCGCTATCCACTTTTCACAGAGCCACTTCGGGCAGCTGTACTCTACAGACAGCCTGTCCGCCGCCTCAAGTCCGCGATAGCTTATCTTCTTTCCGTTTCTGACGAAGCTTCTCAGCATTCCGTTTACAAAGCCCTGCGCCGAGAACAGCTTAAGACGCTTGCACATCTTGACGCTCTCGTTTACCGCCGCGCTCTCGGGCACGCTGTCCATGTACAGCAGCTGATACAGACCTATGCGAAGGATCTGCACCGCCGCTTTGTCAAGCTTATGAAAAGGTATCTTTGAATTCTGTTCTATGATATAGTCAAGAGTGAGCCTGCGCTCGGTAACACCGTAGAACAGTGCCGCCGCAAACGCCTTGTCGCGGTCAGAAAGGTCGGACTCGGACAAAACGGAGTCCAGCAGGATATTTGAGTAGGACTCGCTGTCCTCCATCTTCAGCAGCAGCTTCACTGCCGTCATTCGTGCGTCTGCCATGCGCAAACTCCTTTCTATAATGTCAGTTATTTTCTCCTGTTAGCCACTGCGATCAGCCTAAGCAGCTGAGTAAAGGACACTGTAAGGCTTGCGACATACGTCATAGCCGCGGCATTGAGCGTCTTTCTGGCAGACGGAAGCTCGTCACGCTCTAAGATAAGCTCGTTCTGGAGCGTCCTCATGGCTCTGTTGCTTGCGTTGAATTCAACAGGCAGTGTAACGAGCTGGAAAAGCACCACGAACGCAAACAGGATGATGCCAGCGTTGACGAGAAAATCAAGCGTGAAGATAAGTCCTATAAGGAATATATAGAAATACAGCCTGCTTCCGAGGTTTGCCACAGGCACAAGCCACGAGCGTATCTGTATCGGTACATAGCCCTGTGCATGCTGGATAGCGTGTCCGCACTCGTGTGCAGCAACTCCGATAGCAGCAAGCGAGCTGCTGGAATAAACGCTGTCAGACAGCGACAGCACCTTGTCCTTGGGATTGTACTGGTCAGTGAGATGACCGCTTATA
>JAZQEQ010000147.1:0-12250 GCA_045539055.1 Oscillospiraceae bacterium
CTTGCTGAGAGCGGATTTATCGGGAATACCCTTCCAGGCATTCTCATCAAGGAACTCCCATTCAATATCGGGGTTTCCGTTGCTTATGCTTCCGACGATTATATCATCGTGACCGTTCTTTATGTAACCGATGTCGTTGTCGAGCTGTTCCTGATACCAGTCCATAGCGATCTTCTGGATCTGTTCGATAGCAGCAAGCTCAGCCTTGTGATCGCGGAATTTCTTGGTCGCTCCGTAAATTGCTCCGAGCACGATGCCGATGAACAGTCCCGGCAACACCTTATAGCCAAGGAGAAGCGATGCGCCGAGCATGAGCTGGAGGTCGCCGCCTCCCATTCCTCCGATAAGCACGAGAACTAAGAACAGTACGCCGACGATACCCATTGCGATAAGGCGCTCGTACCATGCAACGGTCTGTATCTCGCTGAAAGGCAGGAAGAATGCTGCGATACCGATAACGGCAACAGTAGCGCTGCACCAGTAAGGGATCTCGAAATGGTCGATATCGATGCAGCTGAGCACAATGAGCACAGGGAACAGTACAAATGCAACACCAAGCTCCCACCAGCACTGTGTAAGACCAAATCTGAGATAGGCAAGCGTATATACGACTGCGGTGATCGTTTCAACGATCATGTAGCGAGGCGATATCTTTGCCTTGCAGAAGCGGCACTTGCCACGAAGGATGAGCCAGCTGAAAATAGGAAACATATCGTACCACTTCAATCTGTTTCCACAGCTGAAGCAATGCGAGGGCTCGGTGATAAGGGACTGCTTCAACGGAGTGCGAAGTATCACCACGTTTAAAAAGCTTCCGATGACTGAACCGAAAACAAAAACGAAAATGCCATATACGATCTCAAAAACGTTCATTATTATGGCCCCTTTCTATTAAGATAGTACTATTCTATCACATATATCATTTTTTTGCAAGCGAATTCAGAAGCGGCGGTGAAAGCTGCGCTTCGGATAGCATAAATCGTCCCGCCGGTGCCTGCCGGCAAAATACGGAGCCTCGCTCCGAATATCCCGAAAGGAAGAAAACCAGATGGCTGCCCCGATCAAAAACCTACCTATAGGTAAAATCCTTGTTGAAAACGGCTTTATCAACGAAGCACAGCTGGAGGACGCTCTTGAAAAGCAGCGTTCATCCGAAGGCAAGATGCTTGGTGATATCATGCTTGAGATGGGACTTGTTTCAGAGACCCAGCTTGCACAGGCGCTTTCAATAAGACTCAAGGTCCCCTTTGTTGACCTTTCATCTACACCTATCAACCGTGAAGCGGTTATGAAGATCCCCGAGGAAAAGGCTAAAGAAAAGCTTGTACTCGCGTATGCAATAAACAACAACCGTCTTATGGTCGCTACAAACGACCCTATCAACTTCTACATATTCGAGGAGTTAAAGGTTCAGACTGGTATGGAGATCGTTCCCCAGATCTCTACAAAGACAGCCATTACAGAGGCTATCGGCAAGTTCTACTCGCAGCAGCAGGTAGATAGTGCCGTTAACGAGCTGAATGACGGCGCTCAGGGCGAGGAGCTCACTGCTGAGCAGCAGGAATCCGGCGAGCGTATCGATAACGCGCCTATCGTTAAGCTGGTCAACATGATGGCTGAAACAGCATTCAGACTGAAAGCGACAGATATTCATATCGAGGCGTTCAAGACCAGAACAAGGATCCGTTTCAGAATGGACGGTGAGCTGGTTGAGCAGGATATGAAGGTTCCGATCGCATTCCATAACTCTATCATCACTCGTATCAAGATCCTTGGCGGTATGAACATCGCCGAGAAGAGAATCCCGCTTGACGGCCGTTACAGTATGATCATCGACGGCATCCAGCAGGACTTCCGTGTATCTACGATCCCTTGTGTATGGGGCGAAAAGTGCGTTATCCGTCTGCTTTCCTCCGCTGATGAAAAGACAAGAAGGATCACTGACCTCGGTATGACCGATTATAACTACGAGATGTACAAGCAGATCATCCGTTGTCCCAACGGCGTTATGCTGGTTACAGGTCCTACGGGTTCAGGTAAATCTACAACTCTTTACGCTACACTCGGTGAGCTTTCTCAGCCAAACGTTAACATCGTAACGGTTGAGGACCCTGTCGAGAAGCGTATCGACGGTGTTAACCAGTGTCAGATCAACGACAAGGCAGGTATGACCTTTGCTGCGGCTCTGCGTTCTATCCTGCGTCAGGACCCTGATATCATAATGGTCGGTGAGATCCGTGACGGCGAAACTGCCGATATCGCGATCCGTGCGGCTATCACGGGACACTTTGTTCTTTCGACACTGCATACAAACGACGCGGCTTCCACTATCGTCCGTCTGGTAGATATGGGCGTTGCACCTTACATGGTTGCATCCTCTGTCGTTGGTATCATCGCTCAGCGACTTGTTAAGCTGCTTTGCAACGAGTGTAAGGAAAAGTACACTCTTACAGATCCTGCGGATCTCCGTCTTGTTGGCAAGACCGAGCCTGTTGAGATCTACCGTCCCCGTAAGGGCGGCTGCAAGGCTTGCAGAAACACAGGCCACGCTGGTCGTACCGCTATTCATGAGATCATCGTTACATCCAACGATATCAAGGAGCTTATCTCCGCAGGCGCTACTGCCGAGGAGATCGGCGAGCAGGCTAAGAAGAACGGCACAAGACTGCTTCGTGACAACGTTACCGAGATGGTACTTGCAGGCCGTACAACAATGGATGAGCTGGTAAAGGCAACATACACAGTATAAACATATCATATTCATATTGTATTAAAGGAGAGTTAAAGTGGAAGGTAATAACAACATCATGGACATCAACCGTATTCTGGACGAGGCAAGAGAGCTCGGCTGCTCGGACTTGCATTTCACCGCAGGTCTTCCTCCCATAGTACGTCTGCACGGCTCTATCAGAAAGCTCAGCGGCTACCCCGACTGCACCGAGCCGATCATCGTTAACATCATCAACCAGATCACCTCTATCAAGCATAAGTCCCAGATCTCCAAGGGCCTTGATACTGACTTCTCGTACGTTTCCACATCGGGCTTCCGTCACAGAGTTAACGTATACAGACAGCGCGGCTACCATGCTGTTGCGCTCCGTCTGCTGAGAAACGATATCCCGACACTTGCTGACCTCAGCCTGCCCGCAACTCTTGGTGAGTTTGCGCTTGCTCCCCGTGGACTTGTTCTTGTAACAGGCCCTACAGGTTCCGGTAAGTCTACAACTCTTGCGGCTATGATCGACCACATCAACCGCCAGAAGAACTGCCACATCATCACAGTCGAGGACCCTATCGAGTATCTGCACACACATAAGCAGTCCATGGTAAACCAGCGTGAGATCGGTCAGGACGTTGACAGCTTCGCAGGCTCTCTGCGTGCTGCACTCCGTGAGGACCCCGACGTTATCCTCGTAGGTGAGATGCGTGACTTTGAGACTATCAATGCCGCAGTAACCGCCGCAGAAACAGGTCACTTGGTGTTCTCCACACTGCATACAACAGGTGCGGCTGAAACTATCGACCGTATCATCGACGTATATCCTCCCCACTCTCAGGGACAGATCCGTTCGCAGCTTGCTAACTCCATCGTTGGTATCATCTCCCAGACCCTCGTTCCCACATCGGACGGCAAGGGCAGATGCGCAGCGCTTGAGATCCTCGCAGCTACCGACGCTATCCGCTCCATGATCCGTGAAGGTAAGATATTCCAGGTTCCCACAGCTATTGCGACAGGTAAGAAGAACGGAATGTTCACGCTTGACCAGGATCTCGCAAGACTTGTGCGCATGGGTAAGATCACAAACGAGACAGCCCTCACACGCTGCCAGGATCCTAACGAGTATAAGCGTTACCTTGACATGGGCGTTTAATTTTAACGACAATAAGCACGCATCTACTGCGCCAACGGCGCCGCGATAGGCACAAAGCCTTATCGCTGAGCTATTTTCTTGTATCTGCGCACTTCTTGCCGTTAAAATGGGGAGGACAATAAGCACGCATCTACTGCGTCAATAGCATCGCGATAGGTACAAAGCCTTATCGCGGCGCTGTTTCTTGTATCTGCGCACTTCTTGCCGTTAAAATGGGGGAGGAGAATAAGCACGCATCTACTGCGTCAATAGCATCGCGATAGGCACAAAGCCTGATTACGGCACTGTTTTCTTGTATCTGCGCACTTCTTGCCGTCAAAATGCGGGGGACAATAAGCGCGCGTCTGATATGTCGATGAGCCTCTGCCCCATAATCTCCCTCTTTGTGGCAAAAATGCAATTTTCGATAGTAAAAGTATACAAAATTCTGCGCGACAATAGTTGTTTTTTTACGAAAATGCATTTTGGAATGAAAAAATGGAAAAAAACACTTGCATTTTTCAAAACCGTGCGATATAATTAGTATACAAACAGAGAAACCCTCTGTTCTTAAAACGGATATAGCCGCGCCGCGGTTATACATAAAAAATTTTTATAGGAGGTCTTTATTATGATAAAGAAGCTTCAGGCCCTCAAGGCTAAGAAGGGTTTTACCCTCGTTGAGCTGATCGTAGTTATCGCTATCATTGGCGTACTCGCAGCTATCCTCGTTCCCACAATGCTGGGTTACGTTACCTCTTCTCAGGTAACATCTGTTAACTCTACAGCAGCATCCATCAAGAACAACGTTGACGCATTCCTGACAGATTGCGATACAAACGGTTATGGCATGCTGAGAGGTTCTGCTCAGAACTCTACATTTGACATCACTGTAACAGGTGGTACATGGTCTCTCTCTGGTCTTACAACATCTGCTTTCAAGAGCGGCAATGGTAAGACATGGACAGGTACAGGTTCCGGTACAGCTGGTGCTACAAAGGTCGGCGTTACAGCTCCCGAGTCTCTGCTCTGCATCGAGCTCGCTAACCTCTTCCCCGAGGTACAGACAGCTTCCATGAAGATTTACGTAGAAGGCGGCAAGTGCCTCGCAGTTGCTTACACAGCTGATTCTTCTACAGCTCTTACAGCTGGTACAGACTGCCCCGGCATCACAGCTGGTACAGCAGCAGCAGCTGGTGGTTGGACAAAGACCAACAACGCAGCTATCTTCGCTTGGGACAACACAACTGCTGGTGTAACATCCACAGGTCTCATCGTTGGTACAGCTCCCGAGGTTCCTCTGGGCTAATATTTAGGTACATACCTAAAGCAACTAACTAAACACAATGTTCCTCGGCGGCGCAAGCCGTCGGGGAATTGGTGTTGTTAAGGCATTTCAGTTTTTTTGCCTGTGTTTTGTAGCGGTACAAGATAAAGGCAAGAAAACTGGGAGGTTGGCTATGAAAAGGATTTTGGCAAAAAACGGCTTCACTCTTGTGGAGCTTATAGTTGTTATTGCAATAATCGGCGTTCTTGCTGCGATACTCGTGCCAACTCTGGTTGGTTATACCACAAGCTCGCAGGTGACCTCCGCAAACTCCACTGCGGCATCCTTCGAAGACCTTGTGGAGCGTTTTCTGACAGAGTGCGATGGCAAGGGCTATGGCATGAAGCAGGCGTCGACCTCGACTTCTATTATTACCGTGACCGTTACAAACAGCACATGGACAGTGGCTGTAAATAATACGAGCGCGTTCAAGGACGGCGATATGACCAAGTGGTCCACAGCGGGCACGGCTATGACGTCGGCGGATGATATGTTGTCGCAGATGGCATCGGCTCAGAATATGCTGGCAGTTCAGATGTGCCATGATTTCCCCGAGATCGAAACGGCGTATGTGTGGATGGCAGTGCACAAGGGCAATGTTGAGGCTCTCTATTACAGTGCTGACGGCGTGAGCGAGTCGCAGCTTGAAACAACATACAACAATGGTGTGCTAGCTGTAACGTCAGATGTAGACTGGAAAACAGGCGTATGCACATGGAACGACTACAACGCAGGCGTGACCACAGGCGGACATATCGTAGGAACTTCGCCCAAGCTTTCGCTGGGTACTCCATAAGAATAAATTCAAGCTTTATTGCAAGGAGGAATTTTCGTGATAAAGTATCTACAGGATCTCAGAAATAAAAAGGGTTTTACTCTGATCGAACTTATCATCGTTATCGCAATTATTGCGGTGCTGATCGCTATTACTGCGCCGCTCTTCAGCAGCGATGACGCTACCAGAAGAGCTGTAAACACTTATGCATCGGACTTCTTTACAAGCCTTCAGTACAACATGACTCGTTATCAGAAGACCGAGGCTGATCTTTCGCCCACCATTGCGGCTGAAACAAAGGCTGCGGCAGCGGCAGGACAGACTTCCTACATCAAGTATGATTCCACTGTGGGACAGAATGTTCTCGGAAAGCCGTTCATCTACATAGAGGCATACTACGATCAGGGTCTGCAGTTCGTTCACATCAACGATACACTGGCTAAGCTGACGCTTGATACATCCACCACATCCAACACTGCGCTTGAGAAGCAGCTGCAGAATGATATGAAGGACCTTGTAAATCAGGCGTCTAAGGGTTACTATTATGCTGTTGTTACGATGAACGCCAACTACAACAATCTTAAGGTAGTCACAGTTCACTACACAGATCAGCGCGTTACGGATCCCACTCCCACTAACCTTATGTTTGTTGATGAATCCGAGCTTGCGAACGGTTTCTATTGCGGTACCTGTACAGGTGATAATACCAGTGGTGCGTATGTCGGTAATATCAAAACGCAGTTCCTTAACGTTAAAGATGCCACAAATAATGCGATCTGGTGATAAGAGCAAGAAAATATAATAAAATCCCCCGAAAAGCTAAAGTTTCGGGGGATTTTTGCCGATAATATAAGTAGGGGAGAAGTATGCATAACTATGCTTACTTTCCATAGTCCGATAAAGGAGGCTATTTTATGGATATTAAAAGAATAAATGGTGTTATTTCCGCTTACAACGCAAATCGTAGCAGCAAGGTGAAGAAGGCTGAGACCGCTGCTTCCGTTAAGAATATGGATCGTGTTGAGTTCGGCTTTGAAACTGCGCTGAAGGCTGCAAAGAACGGTATCGCCGCTGAGGTAAAGGCTGACGCAGCGGAGCAGGATATCGCAGCTGCAAAGCTCACTGCTGAGCAGGGCGTTGCCGCAAACGAGCTCGCTTCTTACATTCTTTTCGGGTAATAGCTTATGGATGTTAAAACAACTCAGGCTGTCATAAAGTGTCTTGAGATCGACTGTGATTTCTACCGTGAGCTTCATATGTTTCTGATGAAGAAGCACACAAAGATATTGGAGGACGATCTTGAGTGGCTGACAAACTCGCTCAACGACGAGCAGGCATACGTCATGAAGAGCCAGTCGCTTGAAAACAAGAGACTGCAGCTTTTTCAGGGACTCGGCATCGCAGACAAGAAGCTGAACGATCTTATCGAAGAAGCACCCGAGGACTACAAGGCGAAGCTTAAGCTGCTCGGAACGCAGCTTACAGAGCTTGTTGACAGCATAAAGGAAATGAACGCGCAGACTAACGAGATAGTTAAGCGCAAGCTTGACAATCAGGCTGAATTCGTAAAGCGTGCGGGCATCCTGAATAAGCCCGAAACATACAACAAGAACGCGGCTAAGGAAACAGGCGGCTCATCCGCGACCGTCATCCGCAAGATCTAGGAGGAAAATATATGCGCCCTACTTTTTTAGGCTTTGAAACACAAAAGCGCACATTACAGGTTGCACAGAAAAGCCTTGATATCACAGGCAACAACCTTTCCAATACAAACACCGTAGGTTATACAAGACAGCGCGTAGATCTTTACGCGATGTACATCTCGGGCAATCAGAGCCTGCGCTGGTGCAGCGAAACAAACAACCTTTCCCTTACGGGTCAGGGTGTTAACGCTTACGGCGTAAGCCAGATGAGAGATCAGTACATCGACAAGCGCTACCGCGAAAATATCGCGGTAGAGTCCGAGACAGAACACACCATCGAGATACTTTCCGAGGTAGAGGATGTTCTGGATAACTTCGAGACTGACGGTCTGCTTCATTTTACAGAGGCATTCTTCTCCGCGCTTCAGGATTACTCGGTTGAGAAGCCTGACAGCTCCGAGGTAGCGACTCTCACCTGCAACTCGGCTGTAAACCTTTGCAGATTGCTTAATGACTACGACATACAGCTCCAGCAGATCGAAGATACATACGTTGGTGAGCTCGAGGATACAGTGGAATATCTGAACTCCCTGCTCGATGATATCAACACACTCAATGATAAGATCGAGGATGAGCTGCTGAATTACCCTGAGGGCTACGGACCTAACGAGCTTTACGATCAGCTCAACCTTTACGTTGACGAGCTTTCCAATTACGGCGAGATCGAGGTCACAAAGAACCAGAATGGTACTTTCAGCATCAGTCTCTGCGGTGTGCAGGTCGTAGACGGCAACGAGTTCAAGACAACAAAGCTGATCATGGAGGATTATGAAAACTTTGATCAGGCTATAATCCACTTTGAGAGCGGCGAGCTGCTGAATGCTCAGAGCGGTATCCTGAAGAGCTTTTTCAATATGCTCAACGGCAACGGTGTTTATGCAACCGGCCATCAGAACGGCGAATATGGTATAGCTTATTTCCAGAGCGCTATCAATGAGTTCGCAGCGACTCTCGCAAATACCTTCAACAAGGCAAACGGTGCCGATGAGGATCCTTCCAGAGCGATGTTTACAACATTCCCCGAGGATGTTGTATTCACAGCAGGCAACATCCATGTAAGTGATGCATGGCAGCAGGATCCCACGATGATCGGTCAGGTAAGAACGCTCGATGAAATGACAGGTATGTACACATACGGTTATGACGAGGTGACCGACGAGAACGGAAACGTTACTCTTCAGAACACAAATGTTCTCTACCTGCTCTCGCAGTTCGAGAACGAGGAGATGAAGTTCGGCAACGCAAACGATTTCCAGGGCGATGTTTATGAATATATCGCATTTATGAGCAACCGCCTCGCGCAGACTATCACATACGAAAAGAGCCGTTATGACGCGGCTGTCACAACAGTCGACACACTGCTCGATGCAAGAGATGAGGTCAGCGGTGTTGACATGGACGAAGAAGGAATAAATATGCTGAACTACCAGAAATGGTACAGCGCTTCCTCGCGTATGCTGACTACCCTTGATGACTGCCTTGATAAGCTTATCAACGGCACCGGCAGAGTTGGTCTGTAACGCTGAAAGGAGTTTAGGATGAGAGTTACCAATTCAACGGTCCTTCGTAATTACGACAGGAACCTTAAAAGATTAGGCAAAAATAAATTCGGCTCTGAGCAGAAGATCTTTACAGGTCGTTCCTTCAGCCGCGCGAGCGAGGATCCGCTTGGCGCAGCAAAGGCGCTGACTATAAGAAAGCAGCTTTCCAGAGCAAAGCAGCACATGGAGAACCTTGATGTTGCAGACAAGTTCTATACAGAGGCGGAGACCTCCATGCTTCAGATCTCCGATCAGCTCGCCACCATCCGCGAAACACTTATCGCGGCTGTAAAGACATCAAACGAGCAGATGGATCTTGATATCTACGCGCAGCAGCTTGAAACAAGAGCAGAAGAAATGTGCGCGGTATTTAATACAGATACGGCAGAGAGAGTTATTTTCGGCGGCGAGAGCAATGATCCCGAGCCGTTCAGACTCAATTACGATGAAAACGGAATTCCTACCGAGGTGCTTTACCACGGTGTTCCGATCAATGCTTATACAAACAGCAAGGACTTCCCCTATTCCAATGATGTTTATATCGATATCGGACTTGGCATGGTCGTTGATCAGGATACACAGGCACTCGATGCGCAGACAGCACTTAAGGTATCGTTCAACGGCGCGGCACTTACAGGCTGCGGCTCCAGCGAGAACAAGGCTTCCATCGATGCAGAACAGCTTGTCGACGGCAGCTCTTATACACTGAATATTTTCGTTGACGGCGATTCCACGGCTGTAACATTCACAGCGGGCGCAGATGCTGCAACAAGCATCGCAAACCTCAACACAGCTATCGAGCAGGCTTATCTCACCAAAAAGGTAAAGCCCACCGTTGACGCTGATGGTAATATCACAGCAGGTGATGATGTTGATGTATACATCCAGAGCAACGCAAACTCTGAAAATCAGGTTGCTGTCACAAATGATTATGAGTTCTCAAAGAACTACGTTCAGCTTACACTTGATGCAGCCAAGGCACTGAGAGATGGTGATCTTGAATATGCAAATGCTTGTATCGACCGTATCGTAACCGCTTCCGAGAATCTGCTGGTAGAGATCGCAAGCCTTGGTAATGCCGAGGAATTCATCGAGTTCAACCAGTCCAGATTTGAGACAAGAGAGCTTAACCTCAAGGACAGACAGGACACTCTTGAGGCTACCGATCTTGAGTCGGAGATAACACTCTACAAGACATACGAGGCACTTTACAATGCTTGCCTGCAGATGTCCAGTGCAGTTATCCCCAACTCGATCTTCAATTATATTCGCTGATAATTTGAACGGTAATTACAAATAAAACAGGAGGTGTTCATTATGAATAGCAATTTGCTGCAGATCACTACTATTCCGATCTCAATAGAGATCAAGGTCACAAATGCAAAATTTGAAGCTGCTGAAACAAAGCAGCCTAAGGTAAACATCACGACCGAGAACGGCGGCTATGTAATGAAAGCAGAGCCCCTCAGGATCAACATCGATACCTATCAGGCGAGGAAGAGCCTTGGTTACGGCCACATGAACGATGGCGATATGCTCAAGCAGAAGGCTTCTGAAGGCTTTACGCTTGCTTTCCAGGGCACTGCAAGAGTCGCTTCGCAGGGCGATCAGCTCGCGCGTGGTATGTCGCCCGCTGATATTGCTGTACAGAACGCACGTGCAGGCGCAACCATTGAAACCATTATGGAGTTTCTCCCCAAGGAAGGCGCAGACATCACGTTTGACGGCGGCAAGCTCAACATTGACTATCAGATGGGAAGTCAGGAGTTTGACTGGGATATCGCTCAGCGTGTTCCGATGGAGTTTATCCCGGGCAGCGTAGAGCTTATCGTACGCGACAGACCCAGAGTAGAGATCGAGTACATCGGCGGTCCGCTGTATGTACCCCCGAGCTCCGATCCCAATTATGAGCCCCCTGCTTACGAAACAGAATGATGCTTTGACGGAAAGGAGAGGCGTTAAATAACAGCGCCGATTGCTTTTTATGAAAATCGTAACAAGAGATTTTGGCGAGATCGAGATCGATGAAAGCACGATACTGACAATGCCTGAGGGTATTATCGGATTTGAGGATACAAAGAGATATGCGCTTATAAGCCCTCTCGGTGACGGCGTATTTCCGATGTGGTTCCAGTCGGTCGAAGCTCCCGAGCCTTGCTTTGTAGTATATGACCCCATGGAGGTATATCCTAGCTATAAATTTGAGATCAGCGATGAGGAGCAGGAGCAGCTCAGACTCGGTGAGGACACACCCTATAAGTGCCTCGCAGTGGCTATCATTCCTGACGACTATCGCAAGGCGACTATCAACCTCAGATGCCCTATCGTTATCAACCTGAAAGAGAACATCGCAGCGCAGATAATCCTGACAGAGCATTTTGAGTTTAAGGCACCTGTATATGCTGAGGAGGGATAAGAGTGCTTGTTGTAACACGTAAACAGGACGAGGGTCTTATCATCTCCGATGATATCGAGATCACAGTCCTTGAAGTAACTAAGGATAAGGTGAAGATAGGTATATCGGCACCTAAGGAAGTAAAAATCATCAGAAGCGAGCTTAAGGATGCACGTCAGACAAATGAGCTGGCTGCTTCCGCTTCGGGCAGTGCGATAGCACAGCTTCTGAAATCTCATAAACAGGAGGAATAAATCATGGCTGAACCGATTCGTTTAGGCGGTATGAGCTCCGGCCTCGATACTGAGGCAATCGTGGAAGCAATGCTTACCACATATCAGACAAAGATCGACAATCAGAACAAGAAGCTTACAAAGCTGCAGTGGAAGCAGGAGGCTTATCAGGATATCATCGCTAAGATGACCAGCTTCCAGAATAAGTATTTTGATGTGCTGAACAAGGATACATATCTGGGCGGCGCTAGTACATTCAACAAGCTCAAGACAGACATCACTTCCACAAGCGGCTCTACATCGGGCCTCAAGGTATCCACTACCGCTAACTCTGCTGAGGGTACTTACAAGGTAAGTGTTACCCAGCTTGCTACTTCCAGCAATGTAAAGGGCAACTCTATAGCTCGAGAGGAGTATGGACTTGA
>JAZQEQ010000148.1:0-9023 GCA_045539055.1 Oscillospiraceae bacterium
CCATGATTTATTTCAGCATCCATGCTCAGCACAAGCCTGTATATGACATCCTCGTCATAGCTGCTGTAATAATCCTTGAAGCTGTGCTCATAAAGCTCGTCTATGACATCGCTGTCTATCGGTATAGCTACTACGTCTACGCCATCTCTGAGAACACCATGCTTTTCTTGTGTAGCAAAATGCCACATTTCAATATCATAGTCATACAGTGCGCGATAGGAGTCATCACCAGCAGCAGCTTTATCAGTCTTAACCAAATAAGCTATCTCAAACTGCGAGGTATCGACCTCAAACAGCCCTTTCACACCATAGCGCTCAAGCAGAGCGATAGTTTCGTCATACCACGCATACAGCTCAAGGCCTGTCTTTATTCGCGTGGATCTGTCGCCGACGGTATCGGTGCGCTCTAATGTAATATACACGGAAGGTCCGCGCTTTGTCGGGTCATACATAAGCTCGGGAGTTACCTTTTCGCAGTCCTTCAGCAGTGCGTTGCGAAGCTCCGCCGCAGGGATACGGCAAACCATTAAACCGTTTTCTGTGCTTACACTTCTAAACTCGCTGGTACCCTCGGTCGGGATGTCAGTGATGACTGACTGCAGCTCGCTCGAAGCATAAAGCTCTGTGCTGAACAGCTTTTCGCGCGCCTCATTGTAGCGCTCCTCGGTGATGAAGTAGTATCTTGAAAGAGTCGTACCGTCCTTGAGATTGTAGTTCACGTTGAACGAATAGTCATAAGCCTCAGTCTCAGGACCGTTCTTCGGGATAGAATTGTGGACATCCACGACAGCCTGAACGTTCTCGGGAAGCTTAACCTCGCCGTAGATAGTGCTGCCATAGGTGTCAGAATTGTCGTGCAGTCCTGCGTATACCGAAACGACATCGTTGGAGTTCGGGACATAATAGCCTGCGCCCATGCCGTTCGAGAAGAACAGACCCATGCAGATAAGGAAGCTTCCTCCGACCGTAACAACGTACTTCAACAGCGTGATGTGGAACTTCTTGAAGCCCTTGCCGCTGATAAGCTCCATGATGACATACAGCACGAATGTAACGATAAGCATAGCTATGACATATCCGCCTACATCGTTTGCAGCGTAATAGCCGTAATAGTTCGAGTAGTAAGCGTCATAAGTGCGGTTAGGAAAGAGACCGCTGAGGATATAGGTGGAAAACGACGCTACCACAGAGAATATAACAAGCGCAGGGATAACGAACTTCATCGCTCCGTATACAAATGCGCTTCCAACGCGCTCTGCACGGCGGTTTCTGATAAGGAAATATGCACCTACAAAAAGCGCAAGCGTGATGATAACAAGCGGAATGATTATCTCGGGACGGAGTATCGGCGCAGTGTATACGATATTTTTATAAGACCATACCTGCGTATCAAAGGTATATACCAGTGTGTAGAACAGCAGACCGAAAGGCGATGTGGAAGCTACCGCGGTATAGCTGTTGAGGCTCTCGCCCGATAAGCCGTAAACACCGTCGATCGAGCCATAGGTGTTGCTTATTACGATACCGATACATACAGACAGCACCACCGGAATAACTGCATTAAATATCGCGGGGTACAGCCTAGACTCCTGAGGACGTCCGCACAGCGACATGATGAACAGCGTCAGCGCGATGAGCATTACGCTTGCGATAAAGCCTGTGAACATAAGCTGTGGGATCATGTTGCCGAGCAGTATCATAGCTTCGTTCTGCGCTCCCGAAATGCTCTCGATGCGCGTACCCTTGGGCACGAACTGCCACAGAACGAGACCTGTGCATATTGCAATAAGATGCGGACCGAGTGCGGTGGTGATCGTTGCAAGCAGGTCGCCGCAAAAGCGTGTATCGCCCGATACCGGCAGCGAATAATCCATATCAACTATCGACTTTTTGTAAAGCCAGCGGAACGCCTTGTTCGTCACGATAAAATTCATGACAAACAGCATGCCCAGCATGATACAGCCGATAACGACAGAAGCTATAAACAGGCTCTGCCAGCTGTCGGCTTGTACAATAAGCTCCTGAAGCCTCGGACTATCGAGGTAATCCGTCTGCATCTGATACAGCGCGAGATCCTCCCATACTTTAAGCATGGGTATAGCTATACCGAATGCTAGAGGATAGGATAACAGCGCGAAAATGCTGTTGAGTATCAACATAGAGCGCAATGTGCGCATCTTGTAGAGATAATACGTGCCGAATTTTGAGAAATTACCTGTCAAGCTTCGAGCTGTCATAGCCAAGCACCTCCATTTCGTAAATAAATATCTCCTCAAGGCTGAGCGGTACTTCGTCGTACAGCTTCGGAGAGAGTGCGTTCACGCCGCTTCTGATAGCCTCGCGCTCGCCCTTTGCGATGATATGTGTAACGCTGCCCACAGCCTCGATGTGCAGCACCTCAAAGCCGCTGAAGTCGTCCTTTGTGACAGGACGGTCGAATGCGGTCTGTATCTTGACTACGCTGCCCTTTACATTATCAAGCTCGCGGTCAAATACCACCTTGCCTGCGTGGAGAAGTCCCACGCGGTCGCAGAATTCGTCTATCTCACCGAGATTATGCGACGAGAAGATAACTGTCAGCTTGTTGTCGAGCATTGCGTCGATAAGCATCTGCTTTACGATTATTCGCATGGTCGGGTCAAGTCCGTCAAACGCCTCGTCAAGGAACAAATACGGCGTCCTGCAGGCGATACCGCAGATAACGGCTGCCTGACGTTTCATGCCCTTTGAAAATGTGTTCAGCCTCTTTTTCATCGGAAGCTCCACTGCGCTGTGAAGCTTTTCAAACAGCGCGTCGTCAAAGCTGCTGTAAAAGCGCTTGTAATACGCTCTCATCTCAGTGAGCGTCATATCGTTGAACTGCACTGTTTCGTCGTTGATGAAGAACACGCGCTCCTTTATCGGAACGTTGTCGTACACCTGCTGTCCGTCTATCAGCACCTCGCCCGAATTGGGTCTGTAGATACCCGAAAGCAGTCGCAGCAGTGTGGATTTGCCCGCGCCGTTAGAGCCGAGCAGACCATAAGCGCAGCCCTCGGGTATCTCAAGACTTATACCGTCGAGCGCGTTGCGTTCATCAAAATGCATCACTACATTTTTGATCTCTATCATAAATTCCCCTCATTTCTGTCATCAGACCAAATCTTTTTCACCGACCCGAGCACCTCTTCTCGGGTCACTCCACCCTTTTTAGCCGCCTGCAGGCTTTCATCCAGCCGCTTTAACGCCTCTGTTCGGAGTGCCTCTGCAGCCTCGGTCTTTGGCGAAACATAGCTGCCCTTGGCAGGTATGGAATATATCAGCCCCGACTGCTCAAGCAGCACATACGCTTTCTGAACTGTATTAGGGTTTATACCAAGCTGCTTTGCTACCTCGCGCACGGCAGGCAGCCTTTCATCAGGCTTCAGCTCCCCCGAGGATATCAGCCCCGCAATGCCGCCGAAAAGCTGCTCGTAGATGGGCGCCTTGCCCTCAAGCCTTATATCAAGCACATTCTGACCTCCTTTGTCTATGTATGTATCATCTGTGTTATCTGTACCATTTGTGTTAGTACAGTTGTATTATAGCACTTAATACAGTTGTTGTCAATAGTTTTACTAAAAATTTTATAAAAAAAATTCCGACAAAGATACCCTCTGTCGGAATTTGTGATATTAAGCAATTTAATAAGGCAGCGTAAAGTTTGTGAATACCCATCTGCCATCCTGCTTTACAGCATTGTAGGTGAACTCCTCCGTATAAGCATCCTCCATTATCTCGTCGCTGTATGTAGCGTAGCCCTTGAATACCGCGGAATCCTCCGTCAGCGAAACCAGCTCGTAAACTGTTTTCTGATGTAAGATATTACTTCCTCTCGCACCACCTGAGGAATACAGCTTTCCGTCCATTCCCTCGCGATAGTTAGGCGAATCCATCAGCGAATTTATAATATCCGCCGAGAAATAGCAGCTCAGCGCGCTCAGAAGCTCTGCCTTTGTATCAAAACGCTCGTCAGACACCATGTAATATATCCATGTGCTGCCATCGACTTCAGCTTCAAGCGTCCTGTCACCATAGCCGTCCAGCGCAGCAAGGTGGAAATAGCCATAAAGCTCATTCGCCACCGCAAATATCTCGTCTGCTGTCTGAGTTGTGGGATCCATCTGTGAAAAGGTCTTGCTTTCAGGGAGAAGCACATACTTGTCATCCGACAGATAATAGCGGTATACTGCCGAGCCATCCTCGGATATGTAGAAATCACACATATAGTACAGCGTGCCCTCGTGCTCGTCATAGCAGCTCACCGCATAGCACATCTGCCCGCCAAGCTCCATGCTGTCGCCCGTGCTCTGGAATACATATATCTTGTCGGCACGCGGGAGTCCGAGATATGTGTTCTCAAATGCAGTTATCATCTCTGCGTATGTATCCTCGATCACTATATCAGGCTCGCTTTCCTCAGGCTCGCTCTGCGTAGTCGTTATCTCGGCAGGCTCACTGTCCTCAGTTGCGACGGAAGTGGTGACCTCGGGCTGGCTGTCCTCGCTCTCCTCTGTCTGCACAGCAGATGTCGTGGAAGCACTTGTTGCTTCGGTCTGCTGAGTTTCTCCGCCATCAGTGCCGCCGCAGCCCGTCATAAGCATACAACAGCCCAGCAGCAAACATAAAATACTCTTTTTCATAGTTCCTCCGAAACACATAAAAACAGGGCAATGCAATGCACGCCCTGTTTGAAGCTTTGAGATTAAAGCTGACCCTCGGCATCCTCGGGAGCATCGCCATCTTCCTCGATAAGCTCATCGTTCTGCTTGTTTACCTCTGCGATGATAGCAGCAGTCTCAGCGGCAGTATCGGAAATGCACTCATCAGCATCGTCAAAATCAAAGTCCTCGTCATCAAGCCACTCAGCGTCATCCCACTCATCGTAGTAGTCAGCCTCATTCTCCTTGTCGAGCTTCTTCTTTGTAAGATATGCAGCGGCAGCAACACCACCTGCAACAGCAAGCAGACCTACCAGCGCAATGCCAAATCCTTTAGCCATATATAAAATCCTCCTAACATTCATACATAGAATGAATCTACAACATACAGTATATACCTTTTTACGAATTTTTGCAATACATTAGCACAAATTTTGGCTATTTCCTATAAAAAAATCACATATTTCCTGTCACATTCATCAAAACCGAAATTGCCGCTATCGGAGCGGTCTCGCACCTCAGTATACGCTTTCCGAGCGACACAGGAATATATCTGTGCTCGGCAAGTGCCGCAGCCTCGCTCTGCTCAAAACCGCCCTCGCTGCCGATCACTATGTCGATATTCTGCTTCAATTCCGATACAGCCTTGGAAAGCGGAAGTTCAGCACACTCGTAAAACAGTATGCCCGTATTTTCTTCGCCTAGCATATCAAACAGCGCGGAAAATTCCACTGCCTCGCGCACCTCAGGAATTATTCCTCTGCCACACTGCTTTGCAGCCTCGTATGCTATGCGGCGGTAACGCTCAGTCTTTTTCTGAAGCTGCTTTTTATCGGGGCGCGAAACGCATCGCTTTGAAAAGAAAGGGATTATCTCGCACGCACCGCACTCAACAGCCTTCTGCACGATAAACTCCATCTTGTCGCTTTTCGGCATCGCCTGAAAAAGACGCAGGCGCACACTTGGCTCCGCCTCATTCTTCGACTTCTCGATAAGATCAAACACGCACTCGCCGCCGACTGCCGACAGCTTACCGAGATAATCCATGCCCTTACCATCACAGATAACAGCATAGTCACCCTCTCTCATGCGCAGCACCTGCACCGCGTGCTTTGAATCCTCGCCCGAAAGCACGGCTGTCGTTTCCGATATATTTTCCGTGAAAAAGCGCGGATAGCGCCAACGCTCCATCTTGATCTCAAGCTCCTGCTGTGACATTGTTATTCTTCCCTTCATCTGTTGATCTCATTCAGCAATTCTTTTGCCGTCATCAGTTCCACCCGTATATATCATTTTGTCCGAAAAGCTGCTCAACATTCCTGCGAAGCTCCGCATTTTCGGGCTTCTGCAGCTGACCATCGTCAGCAAGCAGCTTCTGCGACAGCTCGTCCACCTCGTACAGCACCTCCGCGTCATCCGCAATATCAGCGACTTTCATCGGCGGAAGTCCGTGCTGCTGTCTGCCAAAAAAGTTACCCGGACCACGCAGCGCAAGGTCCTGCCTTGCTATCTCAAAGCCGTCAGTCGTCTTTACCATTGCGTCAGTACGAGCCTTTGTGTACTCGCTGCCGTTGTCCGTCATCAGCACGCAGTAGCTCTGCTCCGAGCCTCTGCCAACTCGTCCGCGAAGCTGATGCAGCTGCGAAAGTCCGAACTGCTCGGCATTCTCAATAAGCATGACATTCGCATTCGGCACGTCAATTCCGACCTCGATAACGGTCGTCGAAACAAGCAGCTTCAGCTCGTTTTCGTGAAATCTCCGCATGACTTCTTCCTTGTCAGCCTGCTTCATCTTACCGTAAAGCAAGCCTGCAGGGATATCACGGAATTCATTTTCACAAAGCCTGTTGTAATACTCGATAGCACTCGCCTTTTCGCTGCGCTGGTCCTCGCTCTCCTCAACGAGAGGGCACACGATGTACGCCTGCCTACCCTCGGCAATGTGTTTTTTTATGAAATTATATATCCTTGGTCTGAACGAGGTATCCACCGCATAGGTCTTTATCGGTATCCTGCCCTTGGGCATCTCATTCAGCACAGATACATCAAGGTCGCCGTAGACTATCAGCGCAAGCGTTCTCGGGATAGGTGTCGCGGACATCGCAAGGATATGTGGAGCCGCACCCTTTTCCGCAAGCGCCGAGCGCTGGGCAACTCCGAAACGGTGCTGCTCGTCAACTATTACAAGCCCTGTTCTCTTTGTTACAGAGGACTTTTGTATCAGCGCCTGAGTGCCTATAAGAACATCGATATCGCCGTTTTCTGCCGCCTCGCGCACCTCTTTTTTCTGTTTTGCGGTAAGGCTTCCCGAAAGCAGCTCCACCCTCACTCCAAGAGAGCCAAGCATTTTTTCAAACGTCACATAATGCTGCCTTGCTAGCACCTCTGTCGGCGCCATTACAAGCGTCTGAAAGCCGTTAAGATACGAAAAATACGCTGCCGCCGCCGCAACTAAGGTCTTGCCGTTGCCGACATCGCCCTGAAGCAGCCTGTTCATCGGATAGATGCGCTGCATATCAGCCGTGCAGTCAGCTATTGCACGCTGCTGCGCGCCTGTCGGCTCAAACGGGAGCGCCTTATAGAACGTATCCATTTCTTTTTCACTCATAACTGCGCCGCTTAAAGTCCTGCCGCGGCTTCGCATGAGGGACAGCCCGAGCTTCAAGGTCAGAAGCTCCTCGAAAACCAAAGTCCGCCTTGCTTCGGTGTACTCGTCGCGGCTTTTCGGAAAGTGTATCTTACACACCGCCTCTGCCTTCGTCAGCAGCGAGTATTTCTCCCTGATATGCGTGGGAAGCGACTCCTGCTGCTTCACCATAGTGAGCGCGGTCTTCATGTTCTGCGACACCATGTTGTTTGTAAGCCCTGCCGTAAGCGGATACTTCGGAAGCAGTCCTCCCTCGTCAACTCCAACGAACATCGGAGATGACACCTGAAGCCCGATAAGGTCGCCTGTTATCTTGCCGTAGAACAGGTATTCCTCGTTTTCTTTAAGCTTCTCAAAGGTGTATTTCGCATTGAAGAAAACGGCGGTTATACTGCCTGTTTCATCAGTCAGCCCAGCCTTGTATACCGCCATTCTCGCGTATCGGCTGAAAGGCGCCGTCTTCCTTGCCACAAATGCACGAAAGGCGCAGACCTCGCCGGGCTGCACCTGTGCAATGGGGCGCGGCGAGGTGAAGTCAACATAATCCCGAGGGTATAGCTCCACGAGCTGCTCCACCGTTTCCACGCCTATTTTTTTGTATAATTCTGCTCTTTTCGGGCCAACGCCCTTAAGATATGTTATATCCATCAAAGTACCATTAGTAAGATTTATTCTACGGAAATGATATAGTAGTATACAGGCTGTCCGCCGTTTACCAGTACGATATCGATGTTATCACTGATCTTGGAGCGCAGCTTCTCGTATGCCGCATTTGCGTCCTCGTCGCTAACATCAGAGCCGTAAATGACTGTGATATAGCTGCTGGAGGAGGTAACAAGACGCTTTGTGAGCTTAACGAGCGACTTTGTAACGTCTGTTTCTGTGAATACGATCTTGCCGTTGTCCATAGCAAGTATCTCACCCTGCTTGATCTTGTGACCGTCGTACTCGCTGTCGCGCACCGCAAAGGTGATCTGACCGCTCTGAACATTTCCCATAGCCTCGGTCATGCCGCTTCTGTTTGCAACGAAATCCGCATCGGGATCAAAAGACATCATAGCGGTGATGCCCTGAGGGATAGTTCGTGACTGGAGCACACATACATTTCTGTCAGCAAGCTTCACAGCCTGCTCGGCAGCCATGATGATGTTCTTGTTATTAGGCAGCACGAATACATTGTGCGCGGGAGTCTGTCCGATAGCCTCGAGGATATCCTCTGTGGAGGGGTTCATGGTCTGACCGCCGCGAACAACATTATCAACACCCAGATCGCGGAACAGCGACTCAAGACCTGCGCCTGCCGCAACCGCAACAAAGCCCATATCCTTTTCGGGCTTTACGGGAGCCTTTCTGTTGCTCTGCTGAGCCTCGTCAGCCTTGATGATATTGTTGTGCTGCTCGCGCATATTTTCGATCTTCATCTTGGTGAGCTCGCCGAACTTCAGACCCTCCTCGATAGCCTTACCGGGATGGTTGGAGTGAACGTGCACCTTGATGATATCATCATCGTCCACCACCACAACACAGTCGCCGATGGTTTCAAGGAAAGCTCTCAGCGCAGTAGCGTCATTTGCGTTCTGCTTCTTGTTTACGATAAACTCTGTGCAGTAAGCAAAGGTGATCTCCTCCTGAACAGCGCCCGAAGCTGCCACGGCAGCAGGAGCGGAGGGCTTGACCTCGCTGTCGGAAGTTATGAT
>JAZQEQ010000149.1:0-3340 GCA_045539055.1 Oscillospiraceae bacterium
GTCGCACCCTCAAGCATCGTAAGTCCGACAACAGCAGCCAGACCGATCACAAACGGAAGTACGCAAAGAGGTTTGGGTTTTTCGGTCTTAGTTGCAGTTCTCACAATGAGCGGCACGCTACCCAGAATAAGTCCGATAAAGAACATATTCGTCTGAACACCGAATTGCTCAAACAGCCATGTGATAACAAACGCAAAGCCAAGTATACCTGCACCTGCACCTAAACAAAAAGATATAAGAAATCCGATGTTCTTAAATATAGTTTTAATGCCTGATATAGCTTCGGTAAGCCTATCGTAGATGCCGAAAACTACAAGCATCGTACCGCCGCTAACACCGGGAATAACATTAGCTATTCCAAAAGCAAGACCGCATATAAATGTTCTGACATAAAAAGAAAATTTGCTCATGATAAGACCTTTATTTGAATTTGATAAGAGATTTGACGATGATATATCCTACTATGGGGATTATTCCCGTTAAGATTGATATAAATAACGCGAGTGCATCGATAGAAGTAAGTCCGAAAGCGCTGTTTATAAAAGGAATATAGACCATCAGAATAGGTGCAAAAATCAACGCAAGGAAGATATACAGTGTTTTTCCGCGAGTTCCGATAATTGCTTTAAGCGGTTTTTCCATGGACATTCCCATAAGACCGAACAGCCCGAAACTGATGCAGAAAGTAATGAGTGAACAGCTTCTTGCAAAATCGGTATTTCCGCCATTAAACATGAACATGTAGGATGCTACTGAAACTGCACCGCATAAAACACCTAAAACAAGCGAATTTACGAGATAGGAGTAGTTTATCTTGCGCTTTGCAACGTAATCGGATGGCGGCATCTCGCCTGCCATATCATTTTTATTCTTATAATAAGACAAAGCAGCAAGCGGTATAAATACCATTGTAAGCAGCGCGAGCAGCGACGGATTGAGCATAAGCTGCATTTCGTTACCAAAAAGATTAAGTATAGTCAGCACAAGCAAGCCTGCATATCCTGCGATCACTGTGCATATAGCTCTCTTAATATTGCGGTGTATCTGACGCGCTGAGGCTATCATATTCGATATAGAATGAAGATTATCATCGTTCATTATGATGTCAGCAGCTTCGTAAGTGCTTCCCGCAGTATGCTGTGCTATTGTAATTCCGACATCAGCAAGCTCAAGCGCTTCGGCATCGGTAGTACGAGTGCCAGTCATCGCAACAACTTCGCCCTGCTTCTTTAATTGATCAAGGATATAAAGCTTCTGTTCAGGTGTTACTTTAGCATAGATATCTGCATCAAAGGTTAACTCAGAGCCATATTTAACAGACTGGGAGATCTGCTTACCTGTTATGGTTTTACCTGACAATCCAACCATCTTTGCTGTTGCTTCAGCAACATGAGGACTGTCCTCAGAAAGCATTACGACCTTGACACCCGCCATCGTACAGGATTTTACGGCGCCTGCTACCGAATCCCTTAAAGGAGCTGACAAAGCTACAAAGCCGACAAAAGTATAAGCAAATCCTGCAGTAGCATCACAATCCTTCTCCGCTGCATCTGCACAGGCAACGGCGATCACACGGTAACCGGCAGCATAGTACTCACGCTGCTTTTTCTGTATGCTGAAAAGCTGGTCGCCTTTGAATTTACAAAGAGGAAGTATTTGCTCAGGTGAACCCTTGACACAGTACAGGCGCGATTCGCCGACCTGCCATAAAGCACCGCTTACTACTCCATTACTTTCAGGGATGCGCTCAAGGAAAGTATTGTCGTTATAGATATCATTTATGTTTTCGTCAAAGAAACCAGCCTTGACGAGCAGCGCACGCTCTGCCTCATCGGTAGTATTCTTGTCACAGGCGAGAACAGCGATCTTATAAAGCAGCTCCTCACTTTTAGTGTATACACTTTTTACTTCAAGATGGCTTTTGGATATTGCGCCCTGTTTTTCAATGCAAAGAACTGATACCGAATTAAGGCGCTCAATATCGCTTAGAGACTTCACGATGGCGGATCTTCCGATCATATCGGTAGCGCCTTTGATGTAATAGAAACGGATTATCGTTGAAATACCTACAGGAATAAAGCAAAGTCCGAGAGTGATTCCTCTGAGGGCAGCATCAACAACACCATTTCCCGAAACGAGCCAGAATATAAGCGAAATAAGCGCAAGAACTGCAGCCACGGCAGATGCAAACGGAACGATACTGCGGACTGTGCGTTCCATTCTGGTGTAATAATGGTGATCATCAGTCTTCTCGCCGATCTTCTGATAATACTTTGTATCAACGCCAGCAGCACTCACTTTACAAATTGCAATACCTGTGAGGATCGTAGTACCGCTGTATACAAAAGACTGACTAAGCTCTGTTTTGCTTTCTGCTCCAGGGTATTTAGCAATCGGCTTATTGGAACCTGTGAAGATACTTTCATCGGCTGTCAGATCACGAGCTTCCTGAATAAAAGCGTCAGCAGGGACTCTTTCTCCTGCCTGAACTACAAGGATATCCTCGGGAACGATGAACTCCTTTTCGATAAGCTCAAGCTTTCCTCCGCGGATAACACGGAATTTCATAGCTGTGGATGTCTTGATATCATGCAGCTTCTTGTCCGATTCAGTGCCGAAATATATCTCTGTAAAGGCGTATACAGCGTCAATGAGCAGAATTATAAGTCCTGCTGCCACATTTGATGCAAAGAAGCTCAGAACGCCCGCGACGAACATCAAAATAAATGATGGAGAAAGAATTATCTTAACAGGAGAAAAGCACTCAGCTTTCTTCTCGTTCTTGGTATATACGTTATAGCCGTAAAGCTCGGTATTTCTATCTATATCACTTTCGGTCAATCCGAAATAGTCACCTTTAAAATTACAAAACTGTGCCATTATTTACACCTTTCGCAGTTGTCAAATTTTAACAATTATAGCTTTCGCTATATATAATATTGTCGCACATTTTGCCTAAAAAATCAAGTAGTTTTTTACAATATTTAAGAAATATAAAGAAACAGCCGCGCTAAAAAGCACGGCTGCAAAATATTAAACTGACTGCGCGGTATAGAGTTTGTAATAATCACCCTTCTTTGCGATGAGCTCGTCATGTGTTCCTGCCTCGGTTATACCCTTATTGGAAACATACATGATCTTGTCACAGCTTCTGATAGTAGAAAGTCTGTGAGCAATGATAAAGGAAGTCCTGCCCTGCAGCAGGTGGTTCAGACCATTCTGCAGATAACGCTCTGTCTTAGCGTCAATAGAGGATGTAGCCACATCCAGAACAAGGATCTTGGGATCGGAAACTATCGTTCTCGCAAAAGCGATAAGCTGTTTCTGACCCTGAGAAAGG
>JAZQEQ010000150.1:0-5397 GCA_045539055.1 Oscillospiraceae bacterium
CATCGGAGAAGTGGTGCGCAATAAGCTCAACCCATCGCTGTGGGGACTTAAAAACCGCTCATACAGCACATGGAACTGCATCCTGCCGAACGGTCAGGAAAAAGAAATAGCGCCCGAAGGCGCTGCACCGATATTTGTCGGAACAAAAATAGATATCGGCGGCATTTCGTATGTAATAGAAGAATCCGAATAAAAATATCCCCCTCTGTGAAAGAGGGGGATATTGATCTTAATTAAGACTTTATTTCAAAATCATTGATCTCAAGCTCGGTCTTCTGCTGGATGAATGATCCGGCGCTGCTGTCTACACCAAGAACATACCAGTCCATAACATATACCTCTGCAGGCTCAAGCGTCTTGGACTGCTGCAGTATTACGTTTCCTGCGGTATTCTTAAGCTCTCCGCTGAAGATATAACCCTCGCCTGTCGCGATCTTGGGAACCAGCGCATCGATTATATCCTGTGTTCCGTCCTTCGCGCACTTCTGTGCAGCAGATACGGACACTGTACCGTTGCCGAGAGTGCCGACATAAGTATCAGGCTCCCATGTGTCAAGATCCATCTGCTTGAACTGAGCCAGATAGAAGCTGTCGTGATCCGAATAGAAATACATCAGCAGGTTCTCATAGTCCTTTGCATCGTGGCTGTAATCAAGGTTGCCTATAACCTTGATGCCATTCTGCTCACAGTATTCAACTGTTTCGGATGACTCGGTATAGCTGATGATAACATCGCAGCCTTTAGCTGTAAGTGCATCGACTGCGTCGTGTATCTCGCCATCCTCCGAAGCATACGCTGTATAAAGGGTCGCGTCGCTGTATACAAGCTGCGTTCCGAGCGCTGCGGCATTGATGACAGCTGTATGATAGATCATCTGCGGATCAACAACTATACCTATCTTCTCACTCGTGGAGTTGTACGCAGCCGCCATTCCCGCAACGTAAGAGCCCTCATACATCTGATCGGTGTAAGCGCACACATTCACTGTTCTTATCCTGGCGCCGTAGCTGATGAAGTTGATGTTCATGTTCTTGCCGGCAACCTCGGTAAGGATGTTGGTGTAACGCGAATTTGCCGAAACGATGTATGTGCAGCCAGCCTCAACGAGCTTGTCCACTGCTTTTGCGAAATCCGTAATGGTCACATTGTCGATATAGCAGGACTGAACATCCGTGTGCATTGCCGCGGCAAGTCGCTGCTCATTCGCATCCATCGTGGCACTGGGATCATCACACTCGCCCATAAATATGTAGCCGACCTTGATGATCTCCTCTTCCTCTACCTCAGCCGTACCTGCCTCGCCTGTTTCGTTAGTGGACTGCTGCGCACTGTCACCGTTGCATCCTGAAAAACAACCTATCATCACGCAAAGCGCAAGCATAGCAGATAATTTTTTTAACCAGCCAGTCGTCATTTTTATAACCTCCGGTAAAATTGTTTATAGATAATACTTTATGTTTTCAAAAATACCATATACTGCTGACAGCATACAGTTACTTATTATCTATTATAGCATACTTCAAAGAAAAAAACATCACTTTTTCAGAAATATTTCATAATAAATTCAATTTTTTCTGTTTCTTTTTTTTGCAATGTATGTTATAATGATATATGTATAATTGGAGCAGTATGTTCGCCATGCTTCTCCGAAGCAAAGAAAGGAATACCATGAATACCAGAAGAATTCTAAGCGCAGTTGCAGCTATTGCAGTGATAGGCTCGCTTGCAGGCTGTTCGATAAAAACAGGAACGAGCCGTTTTGACTCGATCATCACCTCAATGAACGTGAGTGACGATACAATAGTAGCATCCCCCAAGGGCGAGGGCATCGAGAATGCCGACAAGCTCGCTATATCTTACGAAACATTCAAAAAGGACTATCTCTATCAACTGAAATATTACGCCTCTGCATACGGAGTTACATCCGATACAGATGAAAGCTACAAGGATAAGTTCGACGATATCAGATCGACTACTATAAACTACATGATAGAAGAAGCGATCATCCTTGAAAAGGCTAAGGAGTACGGTGCCGACCAGTTCACACAGGAGGAGCTGGACCAGCTTGAAGCCGACTATCAGGAAAACCTTCAGGTGCAGTTTGAGTCATTCGGAAAGAGTGCTGACTACGGCACGCTTGAGGACGGCGACACAGTAACTACCGAGGAGATGCTCATACGCGGCGAGGAGGAGTTTGACAAGTACCTTGCCGACTGCGGAATGACGACCGACGACCTGCTGACATGGCAGCGCAACGCGCTCATCGCCACAAAGCTCAAGGAAGAGATAACAAAGGACATAACGATAGATCGCAGCGAAGCCGAAGACGTGCTGGCGGATTATATCGAAACTATCAAGGAGATATACAACACCGATCCCACAAAGTACGAAACAGGCGGAGCTTATTCGTCATTCTGGCTGCCAGATGGCTCGCGTGATATCAAGCATATCCTGATAGCTATCGATGAAGCAGACAGCGACGAGGTAATGGCGCTGCGCAAGACAGGCGACGAGGAGGGCGCAGATGCGCTCAGAGCAGAATATCTCGCGCCGCTCGAGGAAAAGGCTAACGAAGTGCTTGCAAAGCTTGATGAGGGTGCTGACTTCGATGAGCTTATACAGGAATACAGTGCAGACGCACCCGCTTCCGAATACTATCCCGACGGATATGTGGTCATCCCGAACAGCATCAGCTATGTCGAGGACTTCGTCGAGGCGGCTTTCGAGCTTGAAAACATCGGCGACTACAAGCTTGCCGCATCCGATTACGGCTGGCATATAGTTCTTTACGCAGATGACGCCGAGGTGCCGCAGGAGGAGATCGATATCTACCTCGATTATGTGCACAAGACACTGGCAGAGACCGCAAAGGAAGAAACATATACAGACACGATCGTAAAGTGGCTGGAAGAATACGATTTTGAGATCAACTATGAAGCGCTGAATATCCCCGTTCCCGAGGAAACAGCAGAGGCTGAAGCCGACGCTTCGTAAGGAAAGGATATAAGCAAAATGAAAAGCAAAAAGATACTTGCGGCACTCGCCGCATCGGTAATGCTGTTTTCGGCTACCGCCTGTCAGTCGGGCGGCGACAGCAGCAACAGCAACGTTACATCGGGAAGCACGACCGCTCCCGCAGGCACATCGGTACTTAACTCCGATATCTCCGCCGACACAGCAGTGGCAAGCTTTGAGGGTCACGATGATATGAATGTGACCTTCGGCGAGTTTCTGAAAGAGTATAAGTACTATCTTTACCAGTATTCAATCACCGACGACTCCGACCCCAATTTTGCAGAAATGCTTCAGGGTCAGCGCGAATATATCATAAACTACCTTATAAACGAAAAAATAGCCGAAAAGAAGTTCTACAAATACGGACTGACGCTTACCGATGAGGAGCTTGCGCAGATCGACGCTGATACCAAGGCAGGAATCGAAAACCTCAAGACAAACAGCCTGACTCCGCTTGTTAAGTACAGCCTTGCCGAGGGCGAGGAGCTTACCGATGAGGAGCTTGCCAGAAAGGTTGAGGAAAAGTATCAGGAAATGCTCAGCACCTGCGGCATAAGCGAGGAAGATTTCAAGGGCTGGCAGAAGGCGATCGTTTTACAGAACAAGCTGACAGAATATCTGAACAAGGATTATGTTTATGATCCGAACGAGGCAATAACACAGCTTGAAACGATCGTAGAAAACGCAAAGCAGGCATACGAAAATGACCCCTCAAGCTATAACCCCGACAGCCTTGCAAGCGTGTGGATACCCGAGGGCTCGCGCGAGGTACAGCAGATACTGATCGGCTTTGACAGCGATTCACTTTCCGAGATACAGGCACTCCGCAGGGAGGGCAAGGACTCCGAAGCAGACGCCCTTGTAGAGGAAAAGCTCGACGGACTCAACGGTAAGATAAAAGAGGTTGAGGACAAGCTCGCGGCAGGCGAGGATTTCTCGGCACTCATGAAAGAATACAGCGATGACACTGACACAAGTGCTGTGTATATCGTCACACCCGGAACAGAAATGTATGTTTCAAGCTTTACAGAGTGTGCGTTTGACATCCCATCGGTTGGCGAAAGCGGAACCTGCGTTTCCGACTACGGATATCATATCCTTAAATACACAGCCGAAGCGGTCGTTACCGAGGATGAGTACAATGCATACCTCGATAATATGCACAGCTATCTCGAAAATGCGCACAGATCCCAGAACCTCAGCAATGCGACCAAGGAATGGCGCGAGGAATATAAATTCACGATAGACCGCGACGCCCTCCTGCTTGCAGAAGAAAACACAGAAGCAAAGTGACCCTTTACCCTTAATAACATCGAAAATATAAGTGCGAACGGAGTAATTATATGAACACACCTATTGCTGATTTCTTAGAGAAGTACACCACAAGCGGCGCGCTGCGCCTGCATATGCCCGGTCATAACGGTGCAAATCCCCATGATATCACCGAGATAGAAGGTGCAGACAGCCTGTACGAAACAGACCGCACCAAGAGCATCATCGGCGAGAGCGAAAAGAATGCAGCCGAGCTTTTCGGTGCAGACAGGACCTGCTATTCCTGCGGCGGCAGTACACTTGCTATCCAGACCGCGCTTGCTATGCTGAAAGCACAGGGCTGCAAGACCATTGCAGCTTCGCGCTATTCTCACAAGAGCCTTATCTCGGCAGCTTCCCTGCTTCACATGAATGTAAAGTGGCTGTATCCCGAGGAATATCTCTGTGCTGACGTGGATTACAGCGGCGAGGCGCTCGAAGGCGCTGATGCAGTCTTCATGACAAATATCGACTACCTCGGCGGAAAATGCCGCATCCCTCAGACCAACCTCCCCATCATCTGCGATAACGCACATGGCGCTTATCTGAGATTTGTGGACAAGGAGAAATTCGGCAATGAGTATCTCCATCCGTCTGAGTTCGGTATTCCCGTCATCAGCGCAGAATCCGCACACAAAACTCTCCCCGTGCTTACAGGCGGCGCTTATCTCCACTTCTACGGCGGCACTGACTACACCCGCGCAAAGGAGCTCATGTCCACATTCGGTTCCTCAAGCCCCTCTTACCTGATGCTTGAGAGCCTTGACAAGTTCAACGAGTTTATAACAAAGCGTCCCGACATCGTAAATCATGCCTGCGAATCTGTGCAGTACCTCAAGAACAAGCTTATGGATTACGATATCCCGATAAAGGAATCCGATCCCCTGCGAGTTGTCGTAAAGGCTTATGAGTACGGCTACAACGGCTTCAACTACGCCGACAAGCTCCGTCAGAACGGTGTTGAGTGCGAATACTCCGACCGCAATTATACGGTGCTGCTGTTCTCCGCTGCGACTACGCACAAGGACTGCCAGCGCGCTCTGACAGCTATGTCGCTCATTCCCAAGAAG
>JAZQEQ010000151.1:0-3405 GCA_045539055.1 Oscillospiraceae bacterium
GGTCCCGAGTGGACTTATTCCGCTGCTTCCGGCGCTATCCAGAATCCCTCGGGCGTTGAGAACGACGTTTGCGGCGTTCCTTCCGACTTTGCGTTCGTTCCTTTCCCCCGCGATCCTTCCGCAGAGGGCTATTCCATCGCTTATGATACATTCGGCTACATGATCCCCAAGGGCGCAAAGAACATCAAGGGCGCTGTTGACTGGATCCAGCTCAACAGAGTATATCAGACAGACGAGGGTCTTGCTGCTACCGCACGCGAGGACGCTATCAATCCCGAGCCCGTTTACTACACCGCAGGCAAGTACGAGGGTCAGCAGAAGTGGGCTCTTGTATGGGATGAGCGCGTTTACGACGTATGGCAGGATATGATGGATCCTACTAAGTTCGACTATGTATTCGATGACTGCTACGGCTTCAGCCAGGATCTCACAACACTCGCTGATACACTGCTCAACACACCTCTGTTTGAGGGTGCTTCCTGGTCGCAGATCAGCGCAGAGAACGCGCCTCTGATCGAGTCCATCATCGACGAGTATCGTTGATCTATGGTATTATGATACTACATCCCGTGCGATCTGTCCACGGCATGTTTGTTGACAAAAACTAAACCAAAAAGTGAAAAACCACCGTATCTTAAAGGGCGGTAGCCATAAAGAAGTAACTCCAGAGAAGAAAACGTCTTCTCTGGAGTTTATTTTATATTCAGTTCGACAAATTGGAACTTTACTCTCTTTTCTTTATCATTCTAACAATTGAAACCGGTGTGCCAAGATTCCATTGCTTTTTGCATCCATCAAATTCAAAACCATATTTGTGATAAAAACGAATAGCTCTCTCATTTTTTTCAAGCACCCACACAAATATAGTATTATATTCCCCAAGCCTAGCAAATGCTTCATTCATCAATCTATATCCTATTTTATGGCCATAATACTCTGAAAGGACATAAATCGCTATGACCTCTCCTGCATCCCTCAAATCTTCATCTCTCGATGGACCATACACCGCAAATCCTACAACTTTCTCTTTATCCTTAGCTATAAGAGTATTTTCCGGGAACTGTCGCGCACGTGCTGTTGTAGCCGCTACAGTCATCGAATCAAGATACCTATCACATACAATACCTCTGTAAGACTCTTGCCATGAAGTACAATGCACATATCCCTTCCCGCACAACTCCTCATCAGTTTCAGCTAATTTAATGCATATTGAATCAATTTTTTCTTCCATAATGATTATAATCCTCTACAAAATTCAATTATTCACGAGCCTCTAGTACTGCCCATCTTATGTAAACTATAGCTGAAACAAATTTTTTAACACTATACCGATAATAAAGCCGACTATTACAAACGCAATATGTAAAACCGGCAAAAGAAACAACATAAACCACTTGACATATTGGGGTTTGTCTTGTTCTTCTTTATGTTTATATTTAAGTGAAGAATATATGAACAATATAATCCACAATGGATAAGAAACATAAAATACACTTGCACAAGAACATACAGGAAAAACAACAATATAAAAAATATCGATAAGCGCACTTACTATTGCTATAAGTCCAATTCCAATCAGTAAAATCAAATCTAGTTTATGTATTTTTTTCATTAATTACATTCCCCCTTATCTTTCCTGCAAATTCAAGTTTGTCGGTCAGTTAATTATAGCATTGTTGATACAAAAAGTCAACGTCATAAGCAACGCAAAGCCACTTTTGACATCAACATCAAAAGTGGCTTTTAATACTTCTATACTACTATCGCACTAACTGATACGGTGGTTTTTGTTATAGATAAAACTGATCCTCGGCGTTCATCGCCCTCGCCTGATCCATCCAGAAGCTCCTGATCGACTCGACCATGTCGATAGCCTGCTGCTGCGCGGTCTGCTCGTTATATTCCTGAAGCTCGCTGAAAACGTGTCCGCAGTGCTCCATGCTGCCCACTTCATAGCCGCCGCTGACGCCGACCAGCCACTTGCCGAAGGTGCTCTTCTTGAATCTGAATATGTAATAAGTCATGCCGTGAAGCTGAAACTCGCCTGCAGGCTCGATCTTTTTTGGGGGTCTGCCAAGCTCTGCGGGGTTTGCAAGCCAGCGTATCATCGCGGTCTTTGCCGCCTCCTGTTGCAAGGTCATTGTTGCCTCCTGATAACCGATAAGGACACGGCAAGCCGTGTCCCTACGATGATTTATTTACAGATCATTTGCAATGTCGATATTGTCGCCTGTGAGTCCCACATAAGCGCCGTCAGAAGCCTCTGCAGCGTCCTTGTGAGCGAGCAGCCACTTGTTGCATGCACGCAGCCACTTATCCTCCTCGTTTACGGGCTTTATAGAGGGCACAACTCCGTTTGTGCCCTTGGGAAGCACGATGACTACCTTGAAGCCGCTGTCCTTTGCGCCGTTGCAGGGCGCGTAATGCAGAGTTGTCGCGTATACCTCGACTACCTGACCTGCGCTCGCCTTGAAAGCCATTACCTTGGAGGTATCAAGCTTGCCGTCAACGATATCGTCCTCCTTTGCAACCAGCAGAACAAAATCGTACAGACCGATGTTCAGCTCGCTGTCGCGGTGGTATTCGAGGCAGTTCAGCTTTGTGTTGTGACCGTTGCAGTAGCCTATCTGGATAGGCATACCGCCGTATGCGTTGTTCTGGAACTGACCGAAAAGGCAGGTGTTCTCGAGCGCCGCAACGCTTGCCACATACTCAACACCCTCGGGCAGAGGAGTTTCAGTCTCCAGTGCCTTTAACAGACAGGTGGTGTCATAGCCGCCCAGCACCTTTCCGTAGGGTGCAAATTCCTTATCAAGTACAGAATAGATCTTCATGTTTTTACGTCCTTTCGTTTATGTGATTTCAAATAAGTTCAAAACGGTATTTCTGCTCGACCACGGGATATTTATCCCTGTCAACCTCGGACAGGAACATTTCGACAGGTCGTGCGTAAAGCTTCATATCGCCGTAAAGCGCACGGTAGATAACAAGCGTTTCTTCCGTTTCGGTGTGCATTGCCGTGCCTATTATTTCGTAGGTGTATCTTGTCGGCTCGCTTTCGCGTTCCTCGGCTGTCATAAGCTCGCGCTTGAAATGCTGCACGACAGCGCCGTTTTTAAGCTCGTTCAGCGTCATATCAGTCGCCCTCGAACAGAGGTGTGGAAAAGTAACGCTCCGCGGTATCGGGAAGCACCGTTACAACAGTCTTGCCCTTGCCAAGCTTCTTTGCGAGCTTTCTTGCCGCCGCAACGTTGGTGCCTGCGGAAATTCCGCACATCAGACCCTCAAGACGCGCGAGGTCCTTTGCGGTCTGGATGGCTTCCTCATCAGTAACTATATAAACATTGCTGTAAATGTTCTGGTTAAGGTTTTCGGGGATTATTCCGTCGCCGATACCCATCTGAA
>JAZQEQ010000152.1:0-3596 GCA_045539055.1 Oscillospiraceae bacterium
CTACGACAGTTACTACAACAGCAACAACTGAACAAACATATCTGGAGCCTGATGATGTGATACCGCCTGCGGTACAGACATCTAGAGTTGAGGGCGACAGACTTTCATACAATATAACAAATGTTTATTCTGACGGTGAATATTATACACTCAATATTTCAGGTGTAAAGCTTGATTCTACAAAGGAAGCAGATATAGATACAACATATATAAAAGGAGAGCTGTACGGAGATTTTCGTCTTGACCTTATGAAAAAAGGCGAGATGATAGATTCATTCAAGATAAATGTTCCGAGAGATGATCGTTTTCTTATTCTTGAAAGTGTAACGGATGATCTGTCTTACGGCTGCGAGCTGATATCCAATAAACGAGAGTTTGAAGCAGATGAATATCCCGATCTTATCCAATTGGATTTTCATATTATAAATGAAGTCGAAACTCCGCAGTATGCAAGATTTTTTGCGGTATTTGATGAAAAGATAATAGAGATACCTGTTTTTGAAGATGGTATCGAAACTGCACCTTACGGAACTCATCTTGAGCTTGATGCAGCAGGAGTCATGACGCAGCACATAGTTGCTTCTCAGAGCAGCGGAAATTATACAGTGCTTCAGTATGAATATACATTCGATATAGAAAACAGAAAGCTTTTAAGAGAGCAGGTTAGATTTACAGGATAAGAGGAGCATCATGACAGATAAGGAAAGATTTATACAGATATATACTGAAAATATCAAACGCGATGGTGCGGATAAGCTGCTTGATTTTCTTGAAAACAAAAGTGACTTTTTTACAGCGCCTGCAAGTACAAGATATCATAATGCATTTGAGGGTGGATTGCTTCGCCATTCACTGAATGTATATGATTGTATGTGCGATTATATGGAGCGCCCGCGGATAAAAGAGCAGTACAAGCTTACAGCAAGTTCCGAAACGATAGCCATTGTCGCACTGCTCCATGATATCTGTAAAGTGAATTTCTATCGCGTAAGCTATAGAAACGCAAAGAACGAGCAGACAGGACAGTGGGAAAAGGTACCTTATTATGAAATAAACGATACCCTGCCCTACGGTCACGGAGAGAAATCTGTTTATATGGTAAGCGGATTTATGCGGCTTTCCCGCGAAGAAGCTATGGCAATACGCTGGCATATGGGTTTTTCGGGAATTGAGGATAAGAATTCTATCGGTAAGGCTCTCGAGATGTTTCCTCTCGCATTTGCACTGTCAGTTGCAGATATGGAGGCGTCCTATTTTTTAGAGGGTTCGGACAAATAAATTAAAACGACGGTCATCCGTCGTTTTGTTTTATGGAGGTATCAGATGATATCATATAGATCAAAGCTTGCTTGTGAATTTATGTGCCTTGCGGATAAATGTCCGTCTACCTGCTGCAGGGAGTGGGATATTGTGTGGCATGAAAGCGAAGTAGAAAAGCTCAGTACCTCAGATCATGATCGTATTAAAAATAAGGTAGGTTCATCGTTTTACAAAAAAGATCAGTACAGACTTATCAAATTCAAAGAAGACGGTATCTGTCCTTTTTTAACTGATGAGGGATTATGCGAAATACATAAAGAACTTGGAGAGGAATATATTTCTTATGTCTGCCGCGAATATCCAAGAATATCACGAGTATGCGGAGATATCGTATTGAGCAGCTGCAGGACCTCCTGTTATGCTGTGACAGATCATATCTGCCGATATCCCGACAGTATGGAAATAATAGTATCAGATACGATAAATACAACTGCTATCGTGAGCACAACAGAGGGCGGCAAGCGTCGTAAAGATATTTTCTGCAGAACAGACTATGGTAATAATATACCTATATATAATAATGTAGATACAGGAGAGATCTTCTCTGAAATATTCGGTTGGGAAATAATAACCGCAAAAACGGATAAAGAAAAACAACTCGCGGATCTAACTATAAGTAAGTATTGCTGTAAGGAATTCAGAAATAATCTGAAAAAGGCAGTTTTCATAGAATGGCTGATAAATAGCTTTTGCGATGAGGCTTCTGACGAAGATAATCTGTATTGCTTTGATATTTGCGCCGATATTATAGATCGTGCTGTCGAGGGAGCAGCTTATGCTGCAGAAAACAGAGATCAATTTATCTGCACGATATGTGATATCACAGGTTTTTTACTCAGCAATACAAAGAAGATCATTATGTATTTATCACATAAAAACTGATTTTAAGGAGTTGTTTTCCGAGAAAATACCAAAAATTTTTAAAAAACGGCTAAAGTTTGAAAAAAAAAAGCCGATATAAATATATGTAATTGTATGCATATCTTTCTTGAGTGTACATAAAGAGATATATGTATATAGTGCATTCTTTAACCATACGTCCCAATAGGAAAGGACTTCCGACAAAACGGGACGTGAATTTCAAGGAGGAAATTATTATGGCAGGAATGGTAGTACAGCATAATATGAATGCGCTTGGCGCATACAACAAACTCAATACCAATGTTGCCGGCCTGAAGAAATCTTCCGAGAAGCTGTCTTCCGGTTACAGGATCAACCGCGCAGGCGACGATGCGGCCGGTCTTGCAATTTCGGAGAAAATGAGATCGCAGATCCGTGGTCTGAACCAGGCTAAGAGAAACGCTCAGGATGGTATCTCCATGATCCAGACTTACGAGGGTGCTCTCCAGGAAACTCATTCCATTCTCCAGAGAATGAAGGAGCTTGCTACTGAATCGGCAAACGGTACGTACGATGACGCTACTGATCGTGCGGCTATCCAGCTTGAGTTTGACCAGCTCAATGATGAGCTGAACCAGATCGCAGATACCGACTTCAACGGTGTTGTTGCTCTTAACGGCGGCGTAATGGCAGACGGTAATCAGGCAAATGGTGTTGAGAGTAACACAGTGCAGACGCTTGTTGGTTATAAGCATAACACAACAGGTGCTCAGATCACTCCTGAACAGTATGATCAGATCACTGTTGCTGAATCCAGAAACTATACCGCTGTGTATGAAGAAACCATCGAGATCACAGGTTTTGATGATACAGTTGCTGATGCAGGTGTAATTGATTATTCGAATTACACACCCGCAAACGGTGCAGGCGTATCTGTACCAAATAATTACGGTGCTGCAAAGGCAAACATGACCTTTACTGATGGTATCATACTTCAGGTAGGTGCTCGTACAAAGGACGCTGTTGACTTCACATTCGATTATGAAGCAGGCTCAGGTATGGGCGATCTTAAGGCTGATCTCGTAGTATCGGCAAGAGGTCTTGGAACAGATAAGCTTTCGCTTTCTTCTCAGGCATCTGCAAACAAGGCTATCGATCAGATCGACTTTGCTATCAATAAGGTCTCTATGGTAAGAGCTACATTCGGTTCTGTCCAGAACAGACTTGAGCACAAGATCGAAAACCTGACAACAACAGCTGAAAACATGACTGAAGCTGAGTCCACTATCCGCGACACAGATATGGCTTCTGAGATGATGAACTATACTAAGTACAACATTCTCCAGCAGGCTGCTCAGTCTATGCTTGCTCAGGCTAATGCACAGCCTCAGGGTATTCTGCAGCTTCTCGGCTAAAAAGGCACTGTCAGATCTTCT
>JAZQEQ010000153.1:0-2104 GCA_045539055.1 Oscillospiraceae bacterium
AGCTGCTTTATGTAGGACATACCGGGCTTTGGCATCTCCATGCCGAACATTTTTGCGCAGTATATCTGCATTACATCACGGTCAAAAGCGATGAGGGAGCTTGAGTCCATAGTCATGTGATCCACCTTGAGATAAACGCCGTTGTAGCCACCAGGAAGCTGGATCATAACGATCTTGTTCATGGGCGAATTGTAGCGCTCAAAAGGCTCCTGCGTCCACTTCTCCATCTCCTTGTGAGCGTCCTCCTCTTTCCAGTAGGAGAAGTCCACCAGCGGGATATCGCGCTCGTCAAAGGGCACTACATACTGATAAACAGTGCCGTCCTCGTCCTGGATAAAACGCAGACGCATACTGTCAAAACGGTGGATAGCCTCCTTGATCGCTTCTTTCAGCACATTGAAGTCAACGCCTGCCTGAAAATACAGACCTGTACCTATGCACAGTACCTGAGAGGGGCAATAGCGGATAGTGTAATTGTGGATCCTCTGTGCCGCGGTCAGCGGATAGCACTGCATGACCGTACCGTTGATTACGAACTCTTTCATATAAACTACCTTTCCTTATTTTACTTCGGGAACGTGCTTTGCCAGAAATTCTTCGAGCTTCTGCTCGTAAAGGGTGGGGTTTTCAAAATAGCTTGCCGCATGACCTGCATTCTCTACAATGAGAAGCTCCTTGGGAGAGCTGCAAGCCTCGTAATTCTCGCGGCTCATTTCGGTGGGTACAAATGTATCCTGCTCGCCGTGCACGAAGAAGATGGGAAGCTTTGTGGTCTTTACAGCGTCCAGTGTGGAATAATCACTGAAGCCGTAGCCTGCCGACTTTCTGCACATAGCGTTGTTTATATGCATAACAGGGAACTCTGCCATGTGGTAATCGCGCTTCAGAATATGCGCGAAAACATTATAGGGCGATGTAAAAGCGCAGTCGGAGATGACTGCCCTTACGTTATCGGGGAGCTCAAGTCCCGATGCCATTACGACAGTTGCCGCGCCCATAGAAACACCGTAAAGCATAAGCTGCTTCTTACTGTCAAAACGCTGATTTATGTATTCTATCCACTTCAGGATATCATATCTGTCAAGGATCCCGAAGCCGACGTAATCGCCCTCGCTCTTGCCGTGCGCACGGTTATCGACGATAAGACAGTCGTAGCCCTTTCTTACAAAATAAGCGCCGATAGAAGAACAGCTGTCCCAGCCTGTGCTTGTATAGCCGTGAGAGCATATTACCAGTGTATCAGCCTCGCCGTCAGCCATATAGAGGTCAGCATGCAGGGTTATCTCATCTCTCGCCTTTATGGTGATGTGCTCGCTCTCGCGCGCCGAAAGATAATCCTTGTTCTTGTGGATAAAATCGATATATCCTACCCATTTATCCGCATCGCCTACTTCCTTTGCGGCAACTCTTGTGACATCCTGACGGGGTATAGTCATGTTGTACAGCTTTTTTGCGCCGAACAGAGAGCCTGCCGCGCCAAGCACTGCAACACCGCCGATGATGCCTGCTGTGATCCCGATAACGCTCATTGTATTGCCTCCTGACAATTTTTTATCTATTTTATTGGTCGCTTAATTTTACCACACTTTTCAGATTTCGTCAACTAAAAAAGCACTCAACAACTCATTTTCGGTAATTATGTGAATTTCAGGCTTTGATACAAATTTATTTGTGCATATCGTCAGCATATGATCATCGATACGCTCAGTAAAAAAGCTGTTTTGAGGCATATTCAGCACATCAAAGCTGCCGAAGCTTTTCGACATCCCCTCGCCTGTAAGCTTCACATAAGCCTCCTTCATCGTCCATATACGACAGAACTGCTCTGCCCTGTCCTGCGCGTCAATGATGCTCTGCTGCTCTGCGGGATGCAGAAACCTCAGCGCGTGCTCCTTTTGCGGAGATATCTGCTGGATATCTACACCGACAGGCTCGTTATCGCACGCGAGTGCAATATATCCGCCGCTGTGAGAAAGAGAAAAGCAGCAACTCGGATGCTCAGGGAGATATGGCTTGCCATGCTCACCATAAGCATAACGAAGCTGTCCGCAGTCAACGTTGCACCTGTCCGACAGCACTTTGGCAAGCAACAGGCCGCTCAACA
>JAZQEQ010000154.1:0-4150 GCA_045539055.1 Oscillospiraceae bacterium
TTACGAAAGAAAAATCGACAAGATCAATGGCGTTCTGGCTCAGTACGGCCTGGAGTCCGTTGAGGCTTGCCGCGACATTTGCACCGCTAAGGGCTTCGACCCCTATGAAATCGCAAAGAGCATTCAGCCCATCTGCTTTGAAAACGTAGGCTGGGCTTACTGTGTTGGCGCTGCTATCGCCATCAAGGCTGGCGTTACCACCGCAGCTGAAGCTTCCAAGAAGATCGGCGAAGGCCTGCAGGCTTTCTGCATCGACGGTTCCGTTGCTGACGACCGTAAGGTCGGTCTGGGCCACGGCAACCTGGGCGCTATGCTGCTGAGCGAAGAATCCAAGTGCTTCGCTTTCCTGGCTGGCCACGAATCCTTCGCTGCTGCTGAAGGCGCTATCGGTATCGTTCGTAATGCCAACAAGGCTCGTAAGGAACCCCTGCGTGTTATCCTGAACGGCCTGGGCAAGGACGCTGCTCAGATCATCTCCAGAATCAATGGCTTCACCTATGTACAGACCCAGTTCGACTATTTCTCCGGCGAGCTGAAGATCGTGAAGGAAATCCGCTACAGCGAAACCGAACGCGCAAACGTTCGCTGCTACGGTGCTGACGACGTCCGTGAAGGCGTTGCTATCATGCACTTCGAAGGTGTTGACGTTTCCATCACCGGTAACTCCACCAACCCCACCCGCTTCCAGCACCCCGTTGCAGGCACCTACAAGAAGGAATGCATCGAGCAGGGCAAGAAGTACTTCTCCGTTGCTTCCGGCGGTGGTACAGGCCGTACACTGCACCCCGATAACATGGCTGCAGGTCCCGCTTCCTACGGTATGACTGATACAATGGGTCGTATGCACTCTGACGCTCAGTTCGCAGGTTCCTCTTCCGTTCCCGCGCACGTTGAGATGATGGGTCTTATCGGTGCAGGTAACAACCCCATGGTTGGTATGACTGTTGCTTGCGCAGTTGCTGTTGAAGAGGCTATGAAGTAAGCAGCACTTTGCTGCACTTGTTCCGCCTGATGGCGGAAAGCTTAATAAAACGATTGAGGCGGTCGCTGTATAGTGACCGCCTTTTTCACTCTCTTGCTAAGCCGTTCAGAGCGGCTTATTTTTACATACCCGAATACTTCTCCGCAAGTTTCCTGAAATTCTCCACCATATCGCCCTCTGTTACAGCATAATCATCTTTCAGTAAAGCTATGGTCTGCTTATAATAATCCGCTGCCTGCTTATAGTTCTTCTTTATTACACTTACTTGCGCCAAGCATAAAAGATCGTCTATCATCTTCGGGTGCGCCTGAAGCTCAAAAGAACGCTGCCAGCTAACGCAAGCCTTATCATATTGAGCATAACGGGCATACCAGTCGCCCTTATACGCCCACGCCAGCCAGTCGCCGCTGAATTTTTCTGTCATCTGCTCCAACAATTCCTCAGCACGCTTTGCATCTCCATGTATGTGGCATACCTGAGCCTCATAGCACATCGGGCGGCAAGAATCCTTGTCGGCATGCTTTAGCTTTGCAAGGATATACTCCGCCTCATCTGCTCTGTTGTCAGCGATAAGGTTATCCAGCAGCAACTGAAGTGCTGGAATATTATCAGGATGGTTTTCAACAAAATTAAAGTAGAAATCAATTAACTCATAATGGTTTGATGCATACCAATCACGGTCTGCTCCGTGCCACGCAAGCCGCAGCGAACTGTGGTTGTACTTTTCATCAGGCTCGTATTCGATTGCTTTGACAGCGTACTCTGCTGCTTTCATATTATAGCCTATCGCTTGCTGATTGTACAACGTCGCAAGCGCACTCAATACACGTCCTCTTAACTCAGGTGTGTCGATATGCTCAGCCAGAAAAACGCGATAGCTCTCAAAATCACGCTCTGATATCACTGTGCTCTCACTGCTTGCTCCAAGCAGATTTTCAATGCGTGCAAGCCTCGCCTCGTCCGTTATCGAAAACAGCTCGTCGATAGTCACGCCAAGCTCAACAGATATCTGCGGCAGCAGCGAAATATCGGGCGCTGTGACATCGTTCTCCCACTTCGATACCGACTGCGCAGTAACACACAGCTTCTCCGCAAGCTGCTCCTGTGTAAGCCCCTTTGAGAGCCTTAAAAGCCGTATCTTCTTTCCTATTTCGATGTTCATAACTTCATTCTCCTTTGTTATTTTTCAGAAGCTTCTGTTATGATGATACCACGGTGCGGAGGAAATTTCAATAACGCGTTTTGAAACTTGTGTCAACCATGCGGATAATAACCTAAAAAATCCTGTTTTTCCGCCAAATCTTATTGACAACACCCGTCAATAATAGTATAATAAAGATGTATTCTTATTTGATCGGAGGTCATACATCATGGCTATTTTAGTAACAGGCGGCGCAGGCTTTATCGGCTCGCATACTTGTGTCGAGCTGCTCAACGCAGGCGAGGATATCGTTGTAATGGACAACTTCTATAACTCCAACAGCAAGGCTCTCGACGGTATCAGAGAAATAACAGGCAAGGACTTCAAGTTCTATGAGGCTGATATGCTTGATATGGCTTCTGTTGACCGCATCTTCGACGAGAATGACATCGAGGCTGTTATCCATTTTGCAGGCTACAAGTGCGTTCCCGAGAGCGTTAAGAAGCCGCTGATGTATTACTCCAACAACCTGCGCGGTACTTTCAATATTCTTGAGTGCATGAAGAAGTACGGCTGCACAAAGTTTGTTTTCAGCTCCTCCGCGACTGTTTACGGCATCCCCGAAACTGTTCCCGTAAGAGAGGATTTCCCGCTCAATGCCATCAATCCCTACGGCAGCACAAAGCTCATTATCGAAAACCTCTGCCGTGAGATGGCTGCTTCCAGCGATAAGTGGAGCATGATACTCCTGCGCTACTTCAACCCCGTAGGCGCTCATGAAAGCGGAAAGATTGGTGAGGATCCCAACGGCATCCCCAATAACCTTATGCCCATCGTTCTCGACAAGGCAACCGGCAAGCGCGATGTGCTCAGCGTTGCAGGCAACGACTACCCGACTCCCGACGGCACCTGTGTGCGCGACTATATCCACGTTGTAGACCTCGCAAAGGGACACGTTGCTGCTATAAAGAAGGCAAGAACTTCTAACGGCGCGCTTGCGTACAACCTCGGCACAGGTAACGGCTATTCCGTTCTTGAGATACTCGATACATTCCAGAGAGTGAACGACATCGACCTCGGCTACACTATCGGTGAGCGCCGCCCGGGTGATGCAGCAGCTACATACGCGGACCCTGCGCTCGCTGAAAAGGAGCTCGGCTGGAAGGCTGAAAAGACTCTTGAAGAGATGTGCCGCGACGCATGGAACTTCAGAAAGCTGCGCGAGGAAGAAAATAAGTAAGACCAAAGCGGCATTGAAAAATGCCGCTTTTATATTAAGGAGCAAAAATGCCGAACATAATTGAACTTACCGACCTCTCCGCGCCCGAGCTTGACATCTACGCGCGCCTTTCCGAGCCGCAGCTGCTTCACTATTTCGAGCCTGACGGCGGCATCTTCATTGCGGAAAGTCCCACTGTGATCGAGCTTGCACTGGATGCAGGATACGAGCCGATATCGCTTCTGCTGGAGCGGCAGCATATTGAAAATCAAGCAAAGAACATCATCGCGCGATGCGGTGATATTCCAGTTTTCACTGCTGAGTTCGACCTGCTGACTCAGCTTACGGGCTTCAAGCTGACGCGCGGTGCGTTATGCGCTATGCGAAGAAAGATGCTGCCAAAGGTCGGCGATATATGCAAAAACGCGCGCCGTATCGCGGTGCTTGAGGACGTGGTGAATCCCACGAATGTCGGCGCAATAATCCGTTCTGCGGCGGCACTTAATATCGATGCGGTGCTGCTGACCTCACCCTGCAGCGACCCGCTCTATCGCCGTGCGGCAAGGGTCAGCATGGGCACTGTTTTTCAAGTGCCATGGACTTATTTCATAGCAGATGACTACATAGGGCAGCTGCAAAGCCTCGGCTTTTGCACTGCCGCAATGGCGCTGTCGGACAACTCGGTGAGCATTGACGATAAGAAGCTCAAAGCCGAAGATAAGCTCGCGATAATACTCGGCACAGAGGGCACAGGGCTTGCAGCCGAAAGCATTGCAAGGGCTGATTACACGGTCAAAATACCTATGGC
>JAZQEQ010000155.1:0-9714 GCA_045539055.1 Oscillospiraceae bacterium
TGTGCTCTACCGACTGAGCCATAGCAGCATCACAATGTTGATATTATATCATATTGCGTATGGTTTGTCAAGCACTTTTATGAAAAAATATATTTCGACAAGACCAAATAATTATTGTAATCTGTCTGTTTTTGTGCTATACTATAATATGTAGAATTATGTAAAAGAAAGGGAATACATAAAATGGAACCGCATGATTACATTGTGATAAAGATAGAGGGCGAGTATGCCACATTAAAGGACTCTGACAGCGGGGACGAGCTTTTCATCGCGCTTTTTCTGCTTCCTGACGGAGTGGATATCGGAACAAAGCTTCATTACGAGGCACTGACTTATGAGATAGTAGATTAAGGGGGAATTGCAATGCCTCTTATGCTACTGGTAGTCGCGTGCTATACTATATGCTCGCTTAGCGATAAATACGCTGTTGCAAAGCTGAAGTTTGACGGTAACGCGCTAACCTTTCTCATGGCAGCGGCAACCTCGCTGCTTATGCTTGTCTATCTGCCTTTTGACAGCAGATTGTTTGTCATGTCGTGGCAGAGCTTTGCCGCGATACTCCTGATGGCACTGTCAAAGCTGCTGGAGTTTAAGCTTGCGGCGGTGATACTGACCGAAATGTCTGCATTTGAGCTTAAAGCGTGGCTTGGAATAACGGTGTTTTTGTCCTATGGCATCGATCTTGTAAGCGGTACATCCTTGCTTGGCATCAATACCGTGTGGAAATTCGCTTTCATTGCACTTTCGGCAGCAGGGCTTTTTATGATAGCACGCTCGGGCGGAAAGAAGATAGATTATAAGGCGATCGCGTTGCCATTGGTCGGATATCTGCTTGTAAAGCTTGGCTACGGTCTTATCGTAAGCTTTGTCTGCAGCTTTGGCGGCGTTCAGTATATCTCACCAACGCTGTCCTTGTTCTTCGCGCTGGTGCTGCTTGCAGTAGGACTTGCGCCTAAGGTGCACCCTATAAAACTGTTCAGGGAAAAGACAAAGGGCGCGACGTTCGTGTCCGTCACAAAGATACCGAACGTTATCGGACTTGTCTGCGAAAACATGGTCGCGGCAGAGAGTATGGCAAACTACTCGTTCATCCAGCCGATGATACTTGTAGCGCTGTTTTTCATAGGACTAATAAAGCGCGAGGAATGTACAAAGCTCAATGTTATCGGCGGTATCGTCTGCATCTGCGGAATAATAGGATTTCAGCTTTTTTAAATTTGAACTTTTATACTTGTTGGTTGAACTTTTCTCAACAAACGTGATATTGAAAACATTCTTATAATGAGCTATACTGAAAACAATGGCTAATATATATAGATAAACGGTGAACAAAATGAAGGATTTAACAAAAGGAAGCCCTCTGCGGCTTATAATAATATTTGCATTGCCGATACTGCTCGGCAGCCTGTTTCAGCAGGCTTACAATTTTACCGATACCATAATCATCGGTCAGGAGCTTGGAAAGAGCTCTATTGCTGCAGTCGGTTCGACCAATTCGGTGGTTTCGCTGATGTTCAGTACAGTCAACGGTCTTGTAACAGGATTTTCTGTCATAATAGCAAAAAACTTCGGCGCAGGCGATCATGTCGAAATGCGCCGCGCTATTGCAAGAACGATAATGTTTGCGGGCAGTATAACGGTACTTATAGTAACAGGCATAGCAGTGTTCATCACGCCGTTGCTTCATGCGCTGAATACGCCCATTGAAAATCTTCCCGAAGCAAGGGATTATCTCCTTGTCGTAACGCTCGGCCTTATCGTGACTCTTATATACAATCTTGAGTCGGGAATACTCCGCGCAGTAGGCGACAGCTTTATTCCGCTTGTTATACTTATCATTTCGGCAGTGCTGAACATTGTTCTCGATCTGCTTTTTGTGTGCGTGTTCCACTGGGGCGTTTCAGGTGCAGCATTTGCAACTGTACTTGCACAGCTTATTTCTGCGATCGTCTGCTTTATCTATCTTGTGAAGCGCAGACCGTTCCTGCTTGTAAAACTCGGCGACTTCCGTTTCAATGCTCATGAGGCAGGCGAGATGTTGTCGGCAGGACTTGGTATGGCACTGATGTATTCGATAGTTGATATCGGCTCAATAATCCAGCAGAACGGAATAAACGGAATGGGCGAGGATACTATCGCCGCACACACTGCCGCAAGAAAGATACTCTCGCTGCTGCTTATGCCGTTCTCGGCAGTAGGCGCGACAATGGTCACATACTGCGGACAGAACCGCGGCGCAGGCAAATACCGCCGTATAAGGACTGGCATACGCGACGGCCTGATGATAAGCTTCGGCTGGTGTACTCTTGCGATAGTGCTGATCTATCTTGTGGGAGTTTTCCTTGTGGATCTGATACTGCCTGATGTTGAGGCGCATATAACAAATACTGCACTGGATTATCTTAAGTTCAATGTGCTGTTCTTCTATCCGCTGGCTGTTCTTTTAGGCGTGCGCTCAGCGCTTCAGGGCCTCGGCAGGGGCTTCATCCCGCTTATAACCAGCGGAATAGAGCTTGGCTGGAAGATAGTTACTGTTCTCGTGATGATACCGTGGCTCGGATATTTCGGAGTCATTTTGTCCGAGCCGATAATCTGGACTATATGTGGAATAGTTATAGGAATAATTGCGATATTTACGCTTCGTTCAATGCCAAATGAAGATATGGAGGTATAAATCATGATAAAGTCGCTTTCAGAAAAACTTGTTGAAAACATCTCGCTTGCCGTAAAGGGCAAGAAAAATGAGATAAAGCTCGTATGCGGAGCATTGCTCGCGGGCGGTCATGTGCTGCTCGAGGATGTTCCGGGTACGGGCAAGACCATGCTTGCAAGAAGCCTTGCAAGGTCTGTGGACTGTGGCTTTAAGCGTATCCAGTTCACTCCCGACCTGCTGCCATCTGATATCACAGGCATAAATTTCTACAACATGAAGGAGCAGGAGTTCGTTCTGCGCAAAGGACCTGTTTTCACCAATATCCTGCTTGCGGACGAGATAAACCGTGCAACTCCCAGAACACAGTCTGCGCTGCTTGAGTGCATGGAGGAGCGCCAGACCACCATCGACGGCGAAAGCTATAAAATGGGCGAGCCGTTCTTTGTAATTGCTACCCAGAACCCTACTGAAACTCAGGGCGTCTATCCGCTTCCCGAGGCACAGCTCGACCGTTTTATGATAAAGCTGTCGCTTGGTTATCCCGACAGAGCAGAGGAGATGGGCGTCATCGGCGGCGGAAAGATGTTTGACGTGGTAGAGGAGCTTAAGGCTGTCTGCACCTCTGACGAGATAGTTGCCGCTCAAAAGGAGATAGATACCTGCACTGCAAGCGAGGCTGTCTGCGGTTATATCGCGGATATTGCAGCTGCAACAAGACGTCATGCAGCGGTAAAGCTGGGACTTAGTACAAGAGGCGCGGTAGCTCTTAAGAGAATGGCTGCTGCGATCGCAATGATGGAGGGCAGAAGCTATATCATGCCGCAGGACGTTGCAGTTGCGGCTCCTGCTGTTATCCGTCACAGACTTGTATGCCGCGGTTACACCATGACAGGCAGCGCCGACAAGACCGCAGATGAGGTCATCCGTCAGGTGCTTGATACAGTACCCGTTCCTACTGAAACTATCGGAGATTAAGATGGAGCTTATTGCTATGGCTCTGATACTGACCGCGGTACTTGTCGCGCAGTATCAGGTTTACAAACAGCTTGGACTGAAAAACATCGAGTACAAGCTGACTATCGGCAGGGACGAGGCTTTTGAGGGCGAGGAGATCGAGATCGTTGAGGAGATCTCCAACAACAAATGGCTGCCGCTGCCGTGGATGCGTTCCGAGATATGCTGCTCGCGCTGGCTTGCGTTTTACGGAAACTCGCAGAACGTTGCAAAGGACGCGCAAAAGGGCTTTGTTGCAGGCGTTTTCATGCTCAAAGGTCATCAGAAGCTGCGCCGCGTCTGGAGGGTAAAGCTTGAAAAGCGCGGAGTTTTCACCATCGAGGATATCACGCTGTCAGTGAGCGACCTTTTCGGACTCACAAAGCCATCCTGCATGATAAAGATAAAGGAGCAGATATGCGTGCTCCCGTCACCTTGCGAGATGGAGATCCCCGAGCTGTCTAAAGAGCAGTTCATCGGCGAGAATACGGTGCGCCGATTCATCCTGCCAGATCCGTTTCTTATCAGCGGCGCAAAGGAGTACACAGGTCGCGAGCCCATGAACCGTATACACTGGGCACAGAGCGCTAGAACAGGCGGACTCATGGTGTACAACAACGAGTTTTCCACTGAGCGCAGAATGCTTATAGTGTTCAATCTGCAGCGCATGGAGGCAGATGAGAACGTTCGCCTGCCGATATCTATACTTGAAGCGCAGATAAAGGCTGCCGCGTTCGTGCTTGATCATTGCTACCGCTCGCATATCGAGGTCGCATTTGATGCAAACTCAGGCGAGCGTATAAGTGTTCCTGCGGACAGTGGCTACGAGCATACGCTTAACATACTGCGTGCGCTTGCAAGAGTCAGGAACTGCTGTGGAAAGCACATGGACGAGTATCTTGAAGCGCTTGACTATTCGGGCTATACCGATGTTATTTTTATAAGCAATCTCCTCAGTGAAAAGGCGGCGGCACTGATGCAGCGCCTTATGAATGAGGGGCGATATACTGCGCTTTTATCCAATGAGTTGACCGAAACAGGCTTCTGCGACGTGTATCATATTCCACGCACCAGAAGCTATCCTATGGAAAGCGGGGACGACGAATGAACAGTACATTTCTGAAAGCTATCGCTGTCATCGCACAGTTCTTGTCGGTGTTTCCGTTTATCGTTCTCTGTGAGGGCGTAGGCTACGGCGGATTTACATGGTGGCATTATATTGCACTGTATGCGGTGTTCGCGCTGTTCTATATCTGTGGCAGGGTATGCATCGCCTGGGCAGTGAGCGGCAAGCATTCGCGCACATTCAGACCCAAAGCGATATTCCTGTCGAGAGCGGCTCTTGCAGTTCCGATAATAGCATTTGTTGTTGCCTGCGGTGTGTTCGAGCTTTCTACGGCGCTTTATATCTACGCGCTTCCTGCTTCAATAATAATGTACCACGGCGGATATTCAACGCACAAAAAAGAGTACAGCGATATCTTTTCGCGTGGTTGGTTCGCGTTGTACTTTATGGCGGCTCTGGTGTGCTCTCTGATAATATATTTTACAAGGGACAAGGATATCATGTCCGTAGCTGGTTATCAGTTCTGCATCGGTTTCGGAGTTCTGATAGTCCTTGCTGCGATACTCACAAATCAGACCAATATCGATATCTGTACGCATCAGCGTGATTCGGGCAGGCTTGCGCTTCCGAAGGGGCTACGCAGCTATAATTGCTGGCTTTCGGCGGCAGTGGTTGCGGTGATAGTGCTGCTTCTGCTGTTTGCGGTGCCGCTTGCGCAGCTAATGTGGCTTGGACTCAAGCAGATACTTGGACTCATACTGGCGCTGATACGGAATCTTGGCGGCGGTGAACAAGGCGATGTCATACTTCCCGGCGGCGAGGGCGGAGGTGTTGTGGTAGAATCGGGCGACAACAGCTTTGCTGCGGCTGCATCGGTATTTCTTATACTTGCACTGATAGGTATAGTTATCCTCTTCCGAAAACAGATAGCGTCGTTCTGCCGCGGAATAATCGCGCCGCTGTTCAGACTTAAGGAGGACGAGGCGCACATTGCCTACATGGATGAGTTTTCCGAAATACCCGATACACGCGGCATTTCGCGAAAGAAGCGCGAGCAGCAGCTGTACAAGCTGTTCCGCAAGGAGAGCGACCCTACAAGAAAATATCGTCTTGGATACAGGGTGATGCTGTACAGGCTTAGCATGACGCAATATCCGCCTGTGCCGACAGACAACACTGATATCCACAGGGTAAAGGGCGAGAGCGCGCTGCATAATGATAATGTGCGCCGGATAGTCAGCACATATAACGATGTGCGTTACAGCGGACGAATACCTACTACCGATGAGCTTTTGTTTGAGGAGAGCTTCATCGAGGAAATAAGGAGATAACAATGACATTTCAGGAACTTTTAAAAAGCGACGGACATATCCTTTTTGACGGAGCTATGGGAACTATGCTGCAGAAAAGCGGCTTAAAGCTCGGCGGCATCCCCGAGGAGCTCAATTTCACAAACCCCGAGCTTATCGAGGATATCCACCGTCAGTATATAAAGGCTGGCGCAAAGGCTGTTTACGCAAACACCTTCGGCGCAAACCGCTTCAAGCTGAAGAACAGCAGATACTCTGTAAAAGAGGTCATAGAGCAGGCTATCGCTATCGCAAGAAAGGCGTGCGAGGGTACAGATACGCTTGTGGCGCTGGATGTAGGCTCGGTCGGCAGGATGCTTAGACCCACGGGCGACCTGCCTGTTGATGAGGCTTACGAGGCTTTCAAGGAAGTTATGATCGCAGGAAAGTCTGCTGACCTTATCGCGATCGAGACCATGACGGATCTTATGGAGATCAAGACCGCACTTCTCGCAGCCAAGGAGAATACTGATCTTCCCGTGCTGTGTACAATGTCGTTTGAGAGCAATATGCGCACGTTCACGGGCTGCTCTGCGGCTTCTATGGCGATAACTTTGTCCGCGCTCGGTGCTGACGCAGTGGGAATGAATTGCTCGCTCGGCCCGAGAGAGGCTATGCCGATAGTGGAGGAGATACTGAAATGGGCGACAGTGCCTGTTGTGGTGCGTCCCAACGCAGGTCTTCCCGATCCCGCTACAAACGAGTACGACATAACTCCCGAGGAGTATGGTGCGCTGATCGCGGAGATGGCTGAAAAGGGTGTTAAGATCTTCGGTGGCTGCTGCGGAACTAACCCCGAATATATCGCTGCCTGTGAAAAAGCACTTAGCGGCAGAAAATGCGGCTGGACAAAGCCTGAAGTGCCTGCCTGCGTGTGCAGTGCATCGACAGTCGTTCCGATAGATACTGTACGCATCATCGGCGAGCGTATCAACCCTACAGGTAAGAAGCTGTTCAAGGAGGCACTGAAGCGCCGCGACCTCGACTATATCATGAAGCAGGCGATAGAGCAGACCTTTGCAGGCGCGGAGATACTTGATGTAAACGTGGGACTGCCTGATATCGACGAAAGGGACATGATGCTTGCTGCAGTAGACGCAGTTCAGAGCGTGTGTGACGCTCCGCTCCAGATAGATACCACCGAGCTTCCTGTGCTTGAGGCAGCGCTTCGCGTTGTTTCGGGAAAACCGATAGTGAACTCTGTAAACGGCGAGGAAGAAAAGCTCTCCACTGTACTCCCGCTCGTGAAGAAATACGGCGCGGCGGTAGTCGGACTTACTCTTGATGAGAACGGAATACCGAAGTCCGCCGAGGAGCGCTTCGCCATTGCCGAGCGCATCCTGAACCGCGCACTTGAATACGGCATCCCGAGAGAGGATGTTTATATCGACTGCCTGACCCTGACCGTTTCAGCGGAACAGGAGGGCGCAGCCGAAACGCTGAAGGCGCTGCGCATGGTAAAGGAAAAACTCGGGCTTAAAACTGTTCTTGGTGTATCGAATATCTCGTTCGGTCTGCCAAACCGCGAGCTTATCAACTGCAACTTCCTTGCGGCTGCAATGAACAGTGGACTTGATCTGCCGATAATAAATCCGAATGTTGCATCGATGTCGGGTGCGGTAAGAGCCTACCGCCTGCTGTCGGGCTTTGACAAGGGCGGCGCACAGTTTATCGAAGCCTATGCTGATACAGCGGCAAAGCCTGCGGCGGCTTCGGTGCAGCAGCTTGATATAGCGACGGCTGTTGCAAGCGGCTTAAAGGCTGAGTGCGCGGCAGCGGCAGAAAAGCTGCTTGCTGACGGCACTGACCCCATGATCATAATAAACGAGCAGCTTATTCCTGCGCTTGATGTAGCTGGCGACAAGTTTGAAAAGGGCAGTATCTTCCTGCCGCAGCTTATCCAGTCCGCAGGCGCGGCACAGGCGGCGTTTGATGTCATAAAGCAGCATATCGCTGCAAAGGGCGGAGCTGCCGAGTCGCGCGGAAGGGTAGTGCTTGCAACGGTAAAGGGCGATATCCATGATATCGGCAAGAATATCGTAAAAACGCTGCTTGAGAACTACGGCTTCGAGGTCATCGACCTCGGCAAGGATGTTGACTATCAGGCTGTCGTTGACGCTGCGATAAAGTACGATGTCCGTCTTGTGGGACTCAGCGCGCTTATGACGACAACGCTTAAGAGCATGGAGGGCACTATCGCGCTTCTGCGTGAGAATAATGTCAATTGTAAGATAGTAGTCGGCGGCGCGGTGCTTACTCCCGAGTATGCCGAAAAGATAGGCGCGGACTTCTATGCTAAGGACGCAAAGGAAACTGTGGATATAGCAAAAAAGGTATACAGCGCATAAAAATAACCGCACAGGGCAGTGAGCCTTGTGCGGTTTTTGTTATTTCAGGGGAATAAATCTGAACGACTCAAAATCGAAGTCGCATCCCGGCAGGAAGCAGAATTTAACAGTCGCCTTGCCCTTGAAGTCAGGGTAGGGAACAGTGATAGTTCTGTAATCCTCGCTGAACGGGAATTCCGCGATGCTGCGGACCTCGTTTCCGTCGTCACCTGCAACGTAGATGTGGATAGAGTCGTTGTCGTGGCGCGTTCTGCCGCAGATCTCGATAGCCGAGATGCCATTTGTGAAGTCCATTCCCTCAAAGTCGAAGAACACGTTGTTTCCGATATTCTCTATCCTGTCGCCGCTTTCGGTGAAGTTGTCACCGTGAACAAGGTCGCAGTGCGCAGCCATTATCGTTTCATAGGCCTTTTCCTTTGCTGTAAAGAAGAAGCCGCCGAGGTCAAGGCGCTGTTCGTGGTCTCCGAAGCGGAAGAATATATCATGCTCGCCGCAGATGGGCTCGGACAGGGTAAAGGTGTTGTCCTGATAGGTCTGCCAGATGAAGTCCGCCTGATAGCTGAACTCGCCGAGCAGCTTTCCGCCCTTGTCGGGGTCGCCGTCATAGATGCTGAACGGCGCAGGCGAATTTGTATGCCAGTGTATCATTCGCAGCGTAAAGGTATCACTGCCGTATCGTCCGAAGTTCACCTTTGTGAAACCAACGGTGTTCTGCTCTCTTGTCATGGAGATGCCGCCGCCCGAAACTTCGTTCATGAGTCCGTTGCTGACATTATAGAAGCAGCCTGTCACAAAGCTGTATGGGTCGGTGTAGGGCTGTCCGAAGCCCTCTGCTCTGAACTCGTACTCCGACAGTACCTCGGGCTGAGGTTTGCCGTTAGCCGAAGCACAACGCAGCCTGAACTCGCCGTCACCGATGACGGTAAGCACTGCGGAATTGCCATCTGCTTCAACATTCGCTATTTTAGTTTCAATACCGCTGTTTGTCACAACGCTCCAGATAAGTTCTCTGCGGGTAGCGTTTGAGGGAAGTATCTCGGCAGAAAGCTTTACAGAGGGCGCAACGGGAGTTATCACCATGCCGCCATCGCGTGTAAGCTGTATCTTTCTTACGGGTATCTCGCCGTTATCCGAAACAGCTGCCACGCTGTCATTGAACGAAGCACCGCTTCTAAATTCGCTCGGGAGCACTTCAAAGGTGAGTTCGGTTTTGGGAAGAACGGGCGAATGCGCAATAACACGCGCAGTTCCCGATTTGTCGGTAGCCTTTATCAGAGCCACAGCCTTACCGCTGAACAGCTTTCT
>JAZQEQ010000156.1:0-14711 GCA_045539055.1 Oscillospiraceae bacterium
AGAGCCATTGCCGCTATGCTCGCCTGCCTTATGCTTGCAGGTTGCGCTGATGACAATATCAGCGCCACCGAAAGTATCGAAAGCACCGCGCAGACGACAACAGAAACAACTACCGCAACCACGAAGGCTACCGCTTCAGCAAGCACAACGACTAACGTCACGACAGCAACGACAACCACCACAGCATCCTCAACAACAGAAGATACCACAGCCACCGAGCCTGAGGAGCAGCAGCCGAGCATTCGGGAAGGCATAACCTACGAGAGCGTGTCGGACGGACATATTTTCGTGGATTTCGATTACATTACCGACTACGATAAAAGCAGTGTTCAGACCGTTCCCGATGATATTGCCGAAATATCCGTCGAAGCCATAAAGGAGACCGACGACTACAAGGCTTCGCAGCGTGAGCTGCCCGAATACCAAAATACCGGCATTGATGAATACCTCAGTACAGACGGCGAGCTGCAGCCGATCATGCGCTATGCTTTCAAAGAGGATTTCGATAACAGCGGCAGCAATGAATGGTTCTTGCTGTATGACATACCCATTTTCAGCTCCTATCTCCCCGACAGCTTTCAGAAGCTGTCTGTCCTTATCTACACAAACGGAAGAGATGCCACGGCAATGACAGCATATCAGGAAATTACCGAGATATCACTGCTTGACTATGGGCTTTGCAAACAGCTTCTTATCTGCGGCAACGGCACATACGGTGCAGGCTGTCACTCGGAGATATTCGGAGTTAAATGCGGCAGAGCTGTTGAGCTCTATAAGTTCAGGGGAGTTTTTTACAAGCAGGATTGCTTTATCGCGGCACACGGCTGGCAGAGCATGGGTGATTTCATGTACTACGATACCGTTGCGCAGGAATACCGCGCGATAAAGGGCAAGGATATCTCAAAGGCAGAGCTTCAGAAAATGGACAGCCACAACAGCCTTGCAGAGGAATTCAACCAATACGATGAACAGTCAGTCTACCCTTACGCTAATGTGATAGGCGGAAAATATTACCTTATCATAGGCGATTTTTTTATGGATATCGGAACACCGTACACCTATGAAAACGGCGAGTTTATTCACTGCAGCGAGGACTGCCCCGTGCGCCTTTCACGATGCCATCTTATAAACAGCGTCGAGGATATCGACTATGACGAGGCAATAGCTTCAATGGTGAAGCCCGAGGAGGTATCAAAGCGCGAGATATGGCATCTTCAGAGCTATGAGCTTACCGAGGTATCGCCCGACAATGTGTTTATTGACTTCGATTTCATAGAGGACTACAAGGGCGAGCGCGACCCTGAAAAATGCGCGGAAATAATTGCGCTTGCAAGGGACGCAGTAATGTCGTCAGAGCTGTACGAAAAATACTGCGCACCCCTCTCCTCCGATATGGCTGACGAGATACAAACTCATGACGGCGACCCTGAAGCGGAGGAGTTCTTTGATGATAACGGCAAAGCAATACCGCTGTTTGTCGAGGCTTTCAGCGAGGACTTTGACGAAGACGGCACGATTGAACACTTCGTCGTGATGCAGATACCTGCCGACGTTGGAGACACACATTTAAGATATGTGCTGGTACATATAAACGACAGCGGAATAGCCGAGGCAGTGAACCACTACTACAGCTATTCGGCACAGCTGCTGGATTACGGAGCGTTCAGGCACCTGATATTCGGCGGAAGCGGCTATTGCGGCGCGGACAGCCACACAGCCGTTTACGGTGTGGAAAACGACAGCGCAAAGGAGCTTATAGGGCTTCGCGGCGAATATTACAAGTGGGAGTGCTTCCTCAGCGCCGACGGCTGGCAGTCGTGCGGCGACTTTATGTACTTCGACACAGTGGCTCGGGAGTACCGCGCTATTGCAGGCGAGCTTGTCCCGATGGAAAAGATAGCCGAAATGGACAGCACCGGTGCGCTTGCGGACTACATAAACGGCATGGGCTTTATGTTCGCGGAACAGATATCGCTTATCGGCGGCAAGTATTATGTCGCATGGTGCGGCTATATGGACAGAGGAGCTGTATTCACATACGAGAACGGAGAGTTCGTGCACGCGCCGAAAGACTGTGGAATAAGGCTGCCCGGATTTATCTGCGACAAGGCCGTGAAGATTGAGGATATCGAGGCGGTGATTTCATCTATGATATCGCCCGAGGAGGCGCTGAAGCAAAAGCAGGCGGAAGAGCTTCCCTCCGAGGGGCATATCTTTGTGGATTTCAGTTATATTGAGGACTATGAGGGGACGACTGATATTGCGGAGTGCGGTGAGTGGTATGATATGGCAATGACCGCGCTGAAATCAAGCGAAGCCTATACGACCTACAACACTACACTGAAAAACGAAGACCTTTCCGTAATTAAATATTACGAGAGTGCTTTTGCGCCCGACATCACCGATTATCTTGATGAAAACGGAAATATCCAACCGATACTCAGTGCAGCCTATATCGACGATTTCGATCAAAACGGACAAGACGAGTGCTTTCTGCTTCTTGATATACCACAGTATATCGAAAATCCAGGTAACTGGATAACGAGAAGCTATCTTTATTTTGGCAACTCAAACGGAATAAAATATCTGAACGATTTCAGCAATATTTGGGAGATATCAATGCTCGATTATGGCTTATGCAGACAATTTATAATCCGCGCTTACGGAACGATGGGCGCAGACGAGGGTGCGCTGCTATACGGCGTTGTTGATGGTGAAGTCGTTAAGCATTACTCATTCCGAGGCGGCTTCACAAAAGTCGACTGTTTTATCAACGCTTCGGGCTGGATGGGCTTCGGCGACTTTATGTATTATGACACCGTAAGGCAGCAATACCGCGCTGTCGCCTATGAGCATATCCCGACTCAGACTATACTTGAAATGGACAGCACAGGTGAATTCGCGGGATATTATGACGACTATGAGATCGACCCCAATTCACTGCCATGGTATCTTTTAGTGGGTGAGAAATATTACTGCTTATGGCTTGGTCCAAGTGACATCGGTACTCCTTATATTTATGAAAATGGCCGCTTTGAGCATAGCACGGATAATGTAAGAGTTTCACATGGCTTATCTCCAATCAAAATCAATTATGACGACGCAGTTTCCTCCATGCTCTCCCCCGCCGAAGCCGCCGTTGTTCATAATGCACTATAATATTTAATAGACTGCTGTCTTGAACGGTAATTTCTACAAATCAAGAAAAACCAATTGACAAAGTTTTAACAATAGTGTAAAATAGTATTGACAAGTACGGTAAAACGTTATAAAATGTAATTATATCAGCGATACGGTGATATACTATAACTTAGTTTCGCGCCGTACTTTTGATTAGAAAGAAAAAATATTATTTATACACTACAAGGAGAAAACGCTATGAACAACTACGAGATCGTTGACAGCACCGAAAAGCTGCAGGCCGCTTTCGCACGCGTGAGAGAGGCTCAGAGGATTTTCGCAGAGTACACACAGGAGCAGGTAGACAAGATCTTCCTCGCTGCCGCATCAGCTGCTAACAAGCAGAGGATTCCCCTTGCAAAGATGGCTGTTGAGGAAACAGGCATGGGCGTTGTTGAGGATAAGGTTATAAAGAACAACTACGCCTCCGAGCACATCTACAACGCATACAAAGAAACAAAGACCTGCGGCATAATCGAGCGTGACGAGTCCGCAGGTATCACAAAGGTGGCAGAGCCTATCGGCGTTATCGCGGCTGTAATCCCCACGACTAACCCCACATCTACCGCTATATTCAAGACTCTTATCTCCCTCAAGACCAGAAACGGTATCATCATCAGCCCCCACCCCAGAGCAAAGAAGTCCACTATCGAGGCTGCGAAGATCGTTCTGGAGGCTGCTGTAAAGGCAGGCGCACCCGAGGGCATCATAGACTGGATAGACGTTCCCTCTCTCGAGCTTACAAATATGGTAATGAAAGAGGCTGACATCATCCTCGCAACAGGCGGCCCCGGCATGGTTAAGGCTGCTTACTCCAGCGGCAAGCCCGCTCTCGGCGTAGGCGCAGGTAACACTCCCGCCATCATCGACGAGAGCGCAGATGTGCTGAAGGCTGTAAGCTCCATCATCCACTCCAAGACATTCGACAACGGTATGATCTGCGCATCCGAGCAGTCGGTTATCGTTATCGACAAGCTCTACAACAAGGTAAAGAAGGAGTTTGAGGCTCGCGGCTGCTACTTTCTGAAGGACAAGGAGCTTGACAAGGTACGCAAGACCATCATCATCAACGGCTCGCTGAACGCAAAGATCGTTGGTCAGAGCGCTTACACCATTGCAAAGCTCGCAAAGGTAGATGTTCCCGAGTCCACAAAGATACTCATCGGCGAGGTTGAAAGCGTTGAGCTTTCCGAGGAGTTCGCTCACGAGAAGCTCTCCCCCGTTCTCGCTATGTACAAGGTAAAGAGCTTTGACGAGGCGCTCGACAAGGCTGACAGACTTATCGCAGACGGCGGCTACGGTCACACCTCCTCCCTCTACATCAATGAGGTAACGGAGCGCGCTAAGATCGAGCAGTTCGCAGAGCGCATGAAGACCTGCCGTATGCTTATCAACACTCCCTCCTCGCACGGCGGTATCGGCGACCTTTACAACTTCAGCCTCGCGCCCTCCCTTACACTGGGCTGCGGAAGCTGGGGCGGTAACTCCGTTTCCGAAAACGTTGGTGTAAAGCACCTGCTCAATATCAAGACACTTGCTGAGAGGAGAGAGAATATGCTTTGGTTCAGAGCACCTGAGAAGGTTTATATCAAGAAGGGCTGTCTGCCCGTTGCTCTTGCCGAGCTGAAGCAGGTAATGGGCAAGAAGAGAGCATTTATCGTAACTGACAGCTTCCTGTTCAAGAACGGCTATACAAAGTGCATTACAGACAAGCTTGACGAGATGGGCATTACTCATACAACATTCTCCGAGGTAGAGCCTGATCCCACCCTTGCTTCCGCTAAGGCAGGCGCAAAGGTAATGGAGAGCTTTGAGCCCGACTGCATCATCGCTGTCGGCGGCGGCTCCGCTATGGACGCAGCTAAGATCATGTGGGTACTGTACGAGCACCCCGATGCTGACTTCATGGATATGGCTATGCGCTTTATCGACATCCGCAAGAGAGTCTACACATTCCCCAAGATGGGCGATAAGGCTTACTTCATCGCTATCCCCACCTCCGCAGGTACAGGCTCCGAGGTAACTCCCTTTGCCGTTATCACTGACGAGCAGACAGGCACAAAGTATCCTCTCGCTGACTACGAGCTCATGCCCAACATGGCTATCGTTGACTGCGACCTTATGATGACAGGTCCGCAGAGCCTCACCTCCGCTTCGGGTATCGACGCTGTAACTCATGACCTTGAGGCGCTCGTTTCCGTTATGGCTACCGACTACACCGACGGTCTTGCAAAGCAGAGCCTGAAGATGATATTTGACTATCTCCCCAGAGCTTACGACAGCGCTGCAAAGGGCGCGGCTTACGACTACGAGGCACGCGAGAAGATGGCTAATGCCGCTACTATGGCAGGTATGGCTTTCGCAAACGCATTCCTCGGTGTATGCCACTCCATGGCACACAAGCTCGGTGCATTCCACCACCTGCCCCACGGTGTTGCAAACGCACTGCTCATAAACGAAGTCATCCGCTTTAACATGGTAGAGGCTCCCGCTAAGATGGGTACATTCTCCCAGTACGCATATCCCAAGACCCTTGCAAAGTACGCAGAGGTCGCTGAGTACCTCGGCATCAAGGGCAAGACTGAAACCGACAAGGTAGAGGGTCTTATCAAGAAGATCGACGAGCTTAAGGAGCGTATCGGCATCAAGTCCTGCATCAAGGACTACGGCATCGATGAGAAGGACTTCCTTGACCGTCTTGACGATATGGTAGAGCAGGCATTCGATGATCAGTGCACAGGCGCTAACCCCAGATATCCCCTCATGAAGGAGATAAAGCAGATGTACCTCAACGCTTACTACGGCACACACGAGAACGTTTAAGGAGGAGCTTTAAGATGGCAGACAATATCATTGCAGTAAGAAAAGGCAAGACAGTTTACCGCGAGGGCGACTACGCTATCAAGGTATTCGATGAGGGCTATGCAAAGCCCGACGTTCTGAACGAAGCACTCAATCAGGCGCGTGTCGAGGACATCGGCATCAACGTTCCCAAGGTAATTGAGGTCAAGACTATTGACGGCAAGTGGGCTATCGTTTCTGAATTCATCGAGGGCAAGACTCTCCAGCAGCTGATGCAGGAGAACCCCAGCAGATTTGACTACTATCTCGATATGTTCGTGGACCTGCAGATGCAGATACACGCTGCTAAGTGCCCGATGCTGAACAAGCTTAAGGACAAGATGAACCGCAAGATCTCCGCAACGGATTTCGACGCAACAACTCGCTATGAGCTGCACACAAGACTTGAGGGAATGCCCAAGCACACCAAGGTATGCCACGGCGATTTCAACCCCTCCAACATCATCGTGACGGCTGACGGTACTCCTTATATCCTCGACTGGTCGCACGTTACTCAGGGAAATGCTTCCGCTGACGTAGCACGCACCTACCTGCTGTTTATGCTTGCAGGCGAGGATGAGGTCGCTGAGAAGTACATCAACCTTTTCAGCAAAAAGAGCGATACAGCAATGCAGTACATCCAGAAGTGGATGCCTATCGTTGCCGCTTCCCAGACCGTAAAGGGCAAAGAGGAAGAACGCGAGTTCCTCCACAGCTGGGTGAACGTCGTAGATTACGAATAATAAAAGAAACAGCAAAAGGCGAGCTTAATGCTCGCCTTTTTTGTATTCAGCAATAAACCTGTGTACCTTACCGAGGCACACATCATTTGTAACTTCAATGCCCGCTGCTTGCTTAAGCTCCGAAAGCAGCTCCCTTGCCACTGCTTCATCGGTGAACTCTATCTCAAGCTCGTAGTCGGTCTTGCCGAAATAGCTGCTCTTATCAAGGTCTATCTCAGCGCCTTTAAATCGCTTTATGCTGCGCAGCGTGCGAAGCTCTCCGATAAGCCCGACATCGGGCATATCATCTCTTCCGCTGAGCTCGTTGAGCTCTTCTGCCGTAAGCTTGAACGGAAGCGCATCGCCAAGCTTGTGTTCAAGCTCTATACGGGAATAGTCTGCTCCGTTAGGCAGCTTCATCTGAAGATAATACTCGCCGCCGACAAAACGCACACGACAGGTCACATGAGAGCTGATAAGCTCCAGTGACGGAGTGTCGAAATAGTAATTCGTCTGAGTGTATTCCTTGTCCCAGCCGTACATTGAATAAAGCTTTGTGTACTGCTCCTCAGTAAGCATCAGCTTGAATTCGTTCTCTACCATAATCTCTCCTAAATATAGCCCAACAGACCGCGTACACTGACCTCGCCCGAGCTTATTTCAAAGCTTTCGCTGTCATCACGACAGATGAGGTGCCCGTTTTCCGCTATGTCATCCGCAAAAGCGACCTGCTCAGCGCCGTTTTTTATAATACGCACCTGCTTTCCAAGCGTTATGCAGTGCGACTTGTATTCGCTGTATATCTCGGCAAAGCCCTTTGAACTGTACTGTATCACGCGCTCTGTCAACGTCTTCGCAAGAATATCCCTGTCCGCTTCAACACCCACAAGCGACCTTAACGAGCCGCCGTGCGGTATTCCCGCGGCTTCAAAATACTCCTCAGGCTGACTTAAATTCACCCCGATGCCGCAGATCACATCGAAATCGTCACCAATGCAGACGCTTTCGCATAAAATGCCACAGAGCTTATGCCCGCGAAGTATAATATCATTCGGCCATTTTATCATGACAGGCTCACCGACAAGCTCCTCAAGCACCGCGCACACCGCCGCACCTGCCGCAAGCGTTACAGTTTCGGGATGCGGAATGTTTCGCAGCAGTACCGACAGCGGTAGCATACCATCTGCATCGAGCCATGTGTTGCCCATGCGTCCTCTGCCCTCAGTCTGTCGAAGTGCTGTGACCACATCGCCGTGGGACAGCTCCCCTCTGTGCTCTTTCAGCCAGCTGTTTGTAGAGGCTGTTTCGGAAAGCTTTATCAGGCTCATTTTATTACGTTCAATGCGATGATATTCATCTTTATTTCGCCGCTGCTGGAGATGTCGATAACTCCGTAGGTAGGCTTGTTGTGGTTTCTGGGCGAATCGGGGCTGCCGGGATTCATCACAAACACACCGTCGACCACCTCGGTACGATAAAGGTGAGTATGACCGTAAAGCGCGATCTTGCAATCGTTCTGCTTTGCATCATACACAAGGCGCTCAAGTCCTGCATGGACGTTCTGATAATGTCCGTGACAGCAAAAGATCTTATATCCGCTGACAGTAACGATATGCTGCGACTTGTGCATACCGAAATCGCAGTTTCCGCCGACATACACCATCGCCTTGTCGGGATGGAGATTTGAAACATCACGCGCTTCGTTCTCGCCGTCCCCGAGATGGATGAATACATCTGCGTCGAGATTTCTGTTTACTATTTCATTCAGGACTGCAAAATTCCTGTGAGTATCAGATACTACGATGATCTTCATAGTTTTGATCCTTTCGTCTGCTAACATTTGTTCATGTAATACTGAGGTCCGCCGCTTATCTGTTTCTGTCACGGCACATACTGACCCAAGTATAATTTTCTCTATTATAGCATAAATTATTGAAGAATAAAAGGGGTTTTGCAATTTTTCTGCCGTTTTAGCAAAATTTTATCATCACAGGAGGTATTTTATGAATGACAAGGATTATGAGGTCCTGCTGAATACAGCAAGCCAGAAGCTAGGCTCCTCCCCCGACAAGCTGCGGAGCACCCTTGAAAAGGGCGACATGGCGGCACTTTCCGCGGGGCTTTCAAAGGGCGACAAGGCAAAGCTGCGCGAGATACTCGCAAACAAGGAACTTATGGCTAAGCTGAAAAGCGCATCCTCGCCGCAGGAGGTAATGAAGATACTGAGCCAGAAATGACATCGGCAAAGGAGGATATATGGACAATATCGAGGATATCCTCCGTGCACTGGCTGAGGATGATGACGACACACCTGCAAGCGAGGAGAGCAGCGCAGCCGAACAGGGCGGTAGTCTGTTCGGGGAGCTTGACCCAAATATGCTGATAACGCTGATGGGGCTTTTCGAAAGCATGAACAAGACCGACGACAACGAGCGTCTGCTGCTTGCGCTGAAACCGCTGCTGCGCGAGGAGAACAAAGCCAAGATAGATACGGCGGTGAGATTTATGAAGCTGTTTTCGCTGCTTCCTGTGCTTAGGGAAAGCGGTATGCTGGGAAAGCTGTTTTAAGGGGTGATATCATGGTATGGAATTCCGCAGGCTCGACTCTTTACAAGGCGGTGGAACGGCACAACTCAGCCGAACTCCCGACTGAACCACATGAGCCGCCTGAGCCCTGCCGCTGCAATGAGCAAGTACATAAGACCGCGCCGTCTTCTCCTCTGTCGCAGCTCGCTCAGGACAGGGATATGCTGCTGCTTCTTGCAGTGCTGCTGATCCTTTTGCACGAAAAAGCCGATACAAAGCTGATTATGGCGCTGGCTTTTGTGATTTTTTGCTGAAATCGCAATAAACACTTGCAAAATATAAAGGATTAGAGTATAATAGTATGTGTAATAATATATCAAAGGCTATAACTCGGTCAGAGTAAGCGGTAAAGTCGTTCTTCAGAGAGCTGCGGTAAGGTGTGAGCGCAGCGTTCGGCCCCGATGAAGTGCGTCCGACAGCCGATAGGGGGAAGTTACAGTATCCCTGTCCGTTCTCCGCGTTAAGGAGTATGAGGAATACATCATTATACTGTATTCAAAGCGAAGTGGAACCGCGTAACTACAACCACGCCTTCGCACCATCAGGTGCGGAGGCTTTTTTATTACCCCCGAAAGGAGGCAGCTATGTTCAAAAAGATAAGAGAAGAAATAAACTCGATCAAAGAGCGTGACCCTGCGGTGCGCTCAGCATGGGAGGTATACTTCCTCTACCCGTCTTTCAAGGCAATAAGAGCATACCGCCGTGCACACTGGTGGCACGAGCGCGGACATTACTTCATCGCGAGGTGGATATCCCAGCGCTCCAGAAACAAGACGGGCATCGAGATACACCCCGGCGCACAGATCGGCAAGGGTCTGTTCATCGACCACGGCGCAGGTGTCGTTATCGGTGAGACCACGATAATCGGCGACAACTGCACGCTGTATCAGAACGTTACCCTCGGCGGTACGGGTAAGGATGTCGGAAAGCGTCACCCCACCCTCGGTAATAACGTTCTGGTCGGAGCAGGCGCGCGAGTGCTTGGTCCGTTCAAGATAGGCGACAACTCAAAGATCGCGGCAAACGCGGTGGTGCTTGAGGAAGTCCCGCCGAACTGTACCGCTGTCGGAGTTCCCGCAAAGGTAGTAAAGCGCGACGGCGTTAAGGTAGGCGTTTCGCCAAACAGCGACCTCGACCAGATCCACATTCCCGACCCTGTTTCCCAGCGCCTGTGCGAGCAGCTCGTTCATATCGAGCGTCTTGAAAAGAAGGTCGCAGAGCTGGAAAAGCAGCTGGAAGCAAGCAGCAACGAGGAATAAGACAATACCATACACAAAAACACTAAACTCAAGGAGGATAAATAAATGCAGATCTACAACACTATGACAAGACAGAAGGAGGAGCTCAAGCCCCTCACCGACGGCACCGTAAAGATCTACGCGTGCGGCCCCACTGTTTACAACCTCATCCACATCGGTAACGCAAGAGCGCTGTGCGTATTCGATACACTGCGCCGCTATCTTGAATTCCGCGGCAACAAGGTGTTCTATGTACAGAACTTCACCGACGTTGACGACAAGATCATCAAGAAGGCAAACGAGCTTGGCATCACCGCTCACGAGGTCTCCGAGAACGCTATCAAGGAGTATTTCACCGACGCTGACGGTCTGAATGTTCGCAGAGCTGACGTTCACCCCAAGGTTACCGAGAACATGGATATTATCATCGATATCGTAAAAACTCTTGTTGACAAGGGCTTTGCTTACGAGGCAGGCGGCGATGTTTACTTCGACACAACAAAGTTCCCCGAGTACGGCAAGCTTTCCCACATGCCGCTTGAGGATCTTCAGGCAGGCGCGCGTATCGAGGTAGGCAGCTTAAAGCGCGATCCTATGGACTTTGCTGTCTGGAAGGCTGCTAAGGAAGGTGAGCCTTACTGGGAGTCCCCATTCGGCAAGGGTCGTCCCGGCTGGCATATCGAGTGCTCCGCTATGAGCCGCCACTACATCGGCGACACCATTGATATCCACGGCGGCGGTGCTGACCTTATCTTCCCCCACCACGAGAACGAGATCGCACAGAGCGAGTGCGCAACAGGCTGCCCCCTCGCAAATGTATGGATGCACAACGGCATGCTGAATGTTGACGGCTCCAAGATGTCAAAGTCCAAGGGCAACTTCTTCATGGTGCGCGACCTCTCCAAGGAATACGGCTACGAGCCTATCCGCTTCATGCTGCTGTCTGTTCATTACAGAAGCCAACTGAACTACACTCTTGAAGTTATCGAAAGCTGCAAGGCTGCACTCCAGCGTATGTACACCTGCCGCGACAGTCTGAACAGAGCTATAGAGGCTGCCGCAGAGGGTGCTGCAAGCGAAAACGTGCTTGCTGATGTAAAGGCTGCGCGTGAGCAGTTCATCAAGGTAATGGACGATGATTTCAACACAGCAGACGGTATCGCAGCTATTTTTGAGCTTGTAAGAAAGATAAACACCGCTGTTGCATCGGGAAATGCCACAAAGGGCGACCTTATTGCTTACAGAGATGAATTTACAGCATTGACAAATGTACTCGGTCTGCTGTATAATAATAAGGATGAGGAAATTCCTGCCGAGATCACTGAGCTTATCGAACAGCGCAAGGAGGCTCGCAAGGCAAAGGATTTCGCACTGGCTGACTCCATCCGCGATAAGATCACCGCTATGGGCTATATCGTTGAGGAGACCCGTCAGGGCACCATCGTAAAGAAAGCATAAGTTTATTACCAAGGCATAGTGCCGCCGATGCGGCGCAAAGGAAAGGAATTTTATCTTGAAAAGAATACTCGCCGCTGTCTGTGCGGCTCTTACACTTACAATGTCAGGCTGTATCCGTACTGAACAGACGACATACAACGTTATGGGCGAATACGACTTCGCCGCTATGGAGCTTGTACAGCTCGACGGACCGCAGGACGGTCAGCCCATCGCTATAATCGACACCACCGAGGGCGAGATCCGCGTGGTCCTCTACCCCGAATACGCGCCCAACACAGTTGAAAGATTCATCGCAAAGGCTGAGGAGGGCTACTACGACGGTCTTGATATCGCAGGCATCATGAGCAATATGTACTTCCTCTCGGGCTATACAAAGGACGAGGAGGGCAACTACAAGGCACGCGAGAGCGATGACGAGCTTATCGACAACGAGTGCCATGTAAACCTCTGGCCGTTCAGAGGTGCGATGCTCACATTCTCCGAGCAGCCCGGCTTCAGTGACGCAAGATGGTTCATCTGCAACACCGATGACGAGTCCCTGACCGAGGACGCTATAAACGAGCTGAAGGCTTCTGCAATGGAATATGAGGACGAGGTCGCACGCGAAAAGCTGCTGAATATGTTCGATAAGTTCTATGAGATAGGCGGCTACTTCGGCGCAGGCGGCACCTACACCGTTTTCGGTCAGACCTACGAGGGTCTGGATGTTATCGAGAACATCTGCGCTATCCCCACCGACGAGGACGGAATACCGCTTCAGGATGTCAAGGTAAACTCCATCACCATCTCCGAATACTCCTCTGCTGACGCTGAATAAGCCATCTACGAAAGGAAAAGACAATGAAGATAAAAAAGATCATCATGTGCGTGCTTGCTGCTGCGTGTATGGCATTTGCCGCAGGCTGCTCGGGCGCAGATAATGCTGCTGAGGGCAATGTCAAGGATATCGTTCTTCACAGCGGCGACAAGATCGCTGAATTCAATATCGAGGGCTACGGCACTATTAAGGCAAAGCTCTTCCCCGAGATCGCTCCCGAGGGCGTTGATAACTTTGTAAAGCTTGCTGACAGCGGCTTTTATGACGGACTGACTATCCACCGTGTTTATGCCGACTTCATGTTCCAGGGCGGTTCGCTCAACGGCGACGGCACAGGCGGCGACGCTGCCGAGGGCGGCTCGTTCGGTGTGGAGATAAACAAAAATGCACGCCACTTCTACGGCGCGCTCTGCTACGCAAACGCCGCAGGACAGAACACCTGCCAGTTCTATATCGTAAACAACAAGAAGCCGCAGGATCTCTCCACCTTCGACATTCAGGGCGTAAAGGATACTGCCGAGGTGTTCGGAACATACAAGAGCATGTGTGCTGAAGGCACTGACGCTTACACCTACTACGAGGTCATGGAAAGCTACTACACAAACATGGCTGACTTTATCGAAAATGCTTCCGAAGATGTAAAGGCAAAGTACCTTGAAAACGGCGGTACACCTTCTCTTGACGGCGGCTACACCGTTTTCGGACAGGTCTACGAGGGCTTTGACGTTATCGACTCCATCTCCGCGTGCGAGGTAGAGCTTAATGATGGCGGCGAAAACTCCAAGCCTGTTGAAACTATCACCATCACCTCGGTAAAGGTAACCGAATACACTGAATAAACAGGGACTGTGAAAGGATGTGCGTAATATGAAGATAGGACGTGTTATTCTCAGCGCAATTTTAGCAGCAAGCTGTATCTTCGGTGCTGTCGGATGTGACAGCGCACCGAAGTCCTCTGTCGGCAATACCGAAATAATAAACATCGTCGAGGGCGATACTATCGCAGAGATCACCATCGAGGGCTACGGCACTGTAAAGGCGAAGCTCTTCCCTGACCTTGCACCCAAGGCTGTGGAGAATTTCACGATGCTCGCCGAGCAGGGCTACTATGAGGGTCTGAAGATCCACCGTGTGCTTAAAGACAGCTTTATTCAGGGCGGCTCGCTCAACGGTGACGGCACAGGCGGCAAGGCTCTTATCAATGACGAGGGCAAGTTTGATCTTGAAATAAGCCAGCAGGCACGCCACTTCTACGGCGCACTGAGCTATGCGAATGTTGCAGGTGAAAACTCCGCGCAGTTTTTCATCGTAACAAACAAGGAGCCTCAGGATCTCTCCACCATCGATACAGAGCAGGTACGCGCTGCTGCTGCCGCAAACACTGACCTCAAGGCTGGCGCAGCCGAGGGCAGCGCAGAGTACAAGACATACGCTTACAAGGAGCAGTATTACACTGAGCTTGCAGGCATGGTTACAAATGCAACTGAATTTGTGACACAGAAGTACAAGGACGTTGGCGGTATGCCCATGCTGGACGGCGGCTACACCGTATTCGGACAGATCTACGAGGGCTATGACGTGCTTGACGCTACCGCTGCGTGCGAGGTAGAAAGCAATGCTTACAGCGAGAAATCAAAGCCCGTTGAGGAGATCATCATTTCCTCTGTAAAGATAGTGAAGTACGTTGATCTTGGCACCGGCGAGGCTGAGGAAGAACCTGCCGATGACGAAAAGACCGATACATCCGAAGCTTCAACAACTGCCGAGGCTCAGAGCACTGCAGAAGCCGGCACAACAGCCGAAGCTGAGGACGCGCACAGTGTTGAGGCCGAGGTCATTGTTGATGACGTTGCGCCCGAGGCTGACGCG
>JAZQEQ010000157.1:0-9897 GCA_045539055.1 Oscillospiraceae bacterium
AGATATTCGCTGCTCACAGATAACAAGCCAACCTCACAACCCCTCAAATATAAGAAAAACGCAGCTTTTTGCAAGGCTGCGTTTTTCTGCATTTATTGGCAAAAATATGCGATATTGGTAATTATAAAGCCTGAAATTCTAATAATTGGCAAAAAAAATTGCACATTTGTACGACTTTCATAAAAAAACAGCTTAAATTTTTTCGTTTTCCTATGATGTTTTTTCAAAAAAACACTCAAAAAAAGTTGCAAAATTTGTACAAATAGTGTATAATTATAATACGAATAACCATGTGAATTTGTAAGTTTTTTACTGTTGATAGAATACTTATTTAAAAGGGGAATAGATATGGCACTTTTCGATACCACCGCATTCCGCATATTAGAGCAGGGAATGAGCGTTTTATGGCAGAAGCAGCAGGTGATCGCGCAGAATATCGCAAACTCCGATACACCTGACTACAACTGCAAATATCTTGAATTCAGCGGCGTTCTCCGTGAGAAGCTGCGCGCAAACGGCACGATAAAGCAGGAGCTCAATCTTCGTCAGGAGGTCGTTATTGACAGAGTCACAAGAGATCAGTTCGACGGAAACAACGTTGATCTCGACACTCAGATGGCTGAGCTCACAAACACGCAGATCCAGATGGATGCGCTTATAAATTCCATGAACGGAAACTTCACAAGAATGAGAAGCGCGATGACGACAAAGTAACGGAGGTAACAGATGGCATTTTTAAGCTCGCTTAATATTCCTCTCTCGGGCATGACCGCTGAGAGGTTAAGAATGGATATAATCTCGCAGAACGTTGCAAACGCTGACAATGTTGCAGGCTCTCAGGAAGAAGCTTACAAGCGTCAGATGGTAGTGTTCGGCGAGGACAGAAGCTTCAGAAACCTGCTGTGGACAAAGCTTGGCAGCGGTGAGGCTCATTTTCACAAATACATACAGTACAAGGGCGTTGAGGTGACCCGCGTTGTCGAGGACGAAACTCCTGCGGAGCCTGTGTACGATCCCACTCATCCTCTTGCTGACGAGCTCGGATATGTTTACGAGTCGAATGTCGATGTTGCTGTTGAGCAGATCGACGCGATAGAGGCGGCAAATATGTACGACGCAAATCTCGCGGTTTTTGAGGTAGTAAAGAGCATGGCTCAGAAGGCACTCAATATCGGCAAGGGCTGATAAGAGAAGCTGATCGATTTCGAAAGGATTGATATTATGATAAATTTTGTACCGATCTCAACGTTGAACCCGATGGAGCAGATGACTCCGATGGATACCGAAAGCAGACAGCAGGCGGTAAATGTAGAGGACGCGTCCTTTCTGGATGTTTTCAGAGGACTTGTTGACAACGTTGTTGAAACAAATGAACAGGTAGACAGAGATGCCATCGATCTGATGCTCGGTAATATCGACGACCTTGCACAGGTGCAGGCTAACATCGAAAAGGCAAGCGTTGCGGTAGATCTGCTCGTTACAGTAAAAAATGAAGCGCTGAGCGCTTACAATACAATAATCAATATGCAGGTCTAATAAGCAGGAGGCTTAAGATTAGCTTGCTTTGGAGGTCACTTTTTAAATGAACGAAAAGCTTAAGAACACGGTGACTACCGTGAAGGAAAAGTGGAGCGGCACGACAAAAATGGCAAAGGTGCTGCTGGTAACTGTTCCGATCGCGATAATCGCCATCATCATCGTAATAGTGATTCTGCTGAATCAGAAAGGACATGCAGTTCTGTTTTCCGGCGTTAATAACGCGGAGGCAGGCGAGATCGCTTCCGCTATTACCGCTCTCGGCATCACCGATGTAACGGTAGAGGGCGACGGCGACATCATAGTTCCCGAGGATCAGGTGGATTATCTCAGAATGCAGATGTATATGCAGGGCTATCCCAGCTCCTCTACTGACTATGAGATCTGGAACACGGGTGTTGATCTCTGGTCCACTGATTCGGATAAGCGCGAGGTAAAGCGTCAGCAGCTTGAGACCCGCATCGGCGCAGCACTCACAACTCTCGATGATATCCGCGAGGCAACAGTAACACTGGTGCTTCCCGAAACTTCCGATTATGTTATTACTACCGATAAGGGAATATCCTCCTGCTCGGTAATACTCGGACTCAAGGACGGCGCTTCTCTCAGCAATGAGGAGGTACGCGGAATCTACCGCGCTGTCACAAAGAGCGCAGAGAACCTTACAAATGACAATGTATCTATCCTTGATACAACAGGTAAGATGTACGCATGGATAGACCCCGAGGATGACGCTGCTGCAGAGGTAGACCCCTCAGGCGTACAGGTCGCAGAGCGCAGACTTCAGTTCCAGAAGGAGTTTGAGGATCAGCTCTCCGAGGGCCTCGGCGATATGTTCGACAAGGTATACGGCGAGAAGAATTACGCATTCAACGTAACAGCTATCCTGAACTACGATCAGATGACCAGAGATGAAGAGGAGTATATCCCTGTTGACGGTACCGTTCACGGTGTAATAAATCATGACAAGGAAGTCGGCGAGGGTGGCTATCTCGGAAATGACGATGGCATCGTAGGAACTACTCCCAACGCTGACGAGTCTCCTGATTACCCCGAGTTCATCGGACTTGAGGACGGTCAGAGCTATTACTACAACAGTGATGAAACACAGTACAGTGTTTCCAACATAAAGACCTCGCTCATCAAGGATGGTTATAGTATCGAAAGACTCAGCGTAGCGCTGATGATAAATGAAACAAACATGACCGAGGCTGAGCGCGAGGCGCTGTCTGATATCGTTGCAAAGGCAGCAGGCACAGACATCGCAAACGTTTCTGTATACAACACTCCCTTTGCACTTCAGGGAAGCAACAGCGGAACAACTATCAACGGCTCCGAGGATGGCTTCAGAGTTATCACTCCCGAGGATACCTACCGCGATATGCTGCTGTTTGTTGTTATCGGTCTTGGCGTACTGCTTATCGTGCTTCTCGTTGTGTCGCTGTTCATGAGCAGCTCCAGAAAGAAGAAGATCAGACGCAAGCAGGAAGCGGCTCTCGCTGCTGCTGGCGCACAGTATGAGGCAATGGGCAGCTCTCAGGTTCCTGAGACTATCGAGGAAGTTGACTTCAACATCGCAAGCCTTACAGAAGAGGCTGGTAAGGACTCCAAGGAGACCATCCTCAAGAGAGAGATCAGCGAGTTTGCAAAGACAAATCCCGATATCGTTGCTTCTATCATCAAAAATCTGCTTAGAGAAGAATAAACCCATCGGAGGGATATAAATGGCCAGAGAAAACGGAAAAGAGCTTACACCTGCGCAGCGAATAGCGCTGGTCGTAGCTTCTATGGGTGCTGAGAATGCATCCAACATATATAAGCACCTTGCCGATGAGGAGGTAGAGGCGGTCTCCATAGAGCTTGCACGACTCGACTATCAGCCTATCGAGGTAGTTGAGGAGGTACTTAATGAGTTCTATGAGCTCTGCCTTACCCAGAAGGTCGTTACCGAGGGCGGCGTTGATTACGCAAGAGAGATCCTCGAGAAGGCTTTCGGTCAGGAAGCGGCGTCAAACCTGCTTGCACGTATCACGAAACAGCTTAAGACAAAGTCCTTCGACTTTGTCAGAAAGGCTGACTATAAAAACCTGCTGGCTATCGTTCAGAACGAGCATCCGCAGACCATCGCTCTTATACTTTCCTACGCGAGAAGCGATCAGGCATCGGCTATCCTCGCAGAGCTCCCCAAGGAGAAGCGAGTTGAGGTAGTTGAGCGTATCGCGCGTATGGACAGGGCTTCACCTGAGGTGGTAAAGTCCATAGAGCAGGCGCTTGAAAAGAAGTTTGCAAGCCTTGTTACGATGGACTCCATGGAGGTCGGCGGTATCAACTATGTTGCAGAGGTCATGAACAACGTAGACCGTGCAACAGAGAAGTTCATCTTCGACGAGCTGTCGGTACGCGATCAGAAGCTTGCTGACCTTATCAAGCAGAAGATGTTCGTGTTCGAGGATATCGTCAATCTGGACGCTATGTCCATTCAGGCATTCACAAAGGAGATCGATCCCAAGGATCTTGCGGTCGCTATCAAGGGCTCGACACAGGAGGTTGCGGAGTGCATCTTTGCAAACATCTCCTCTCGTGCAAGAGAGAGCCTTCAGGCGGATATCGAGTATCTGCACAATGTTCGTATGCGTGATGTTGAGGAAGCTCAGCAGCGTATCGTATCCGTTATCAGACGTCTGGAGCAGGAGGGCATCGTTACTATCTCTCACGGCTCCGGCGGCGACGAAATTATTGCATAACTCTTGGTTTCGGAGGGATTTTAGTTGGCAGTTTTAAAGAGAAGCTCCGTTTTCTGCGGCGGCGGCGTAGATATATCCAACAGGGTAGTCATAAACCGTACTGTTGCAGCGGAGGAGCCGCACGTTGAAAAGCCGCAGGTGACAGAGCCACAGCAGGTTGAGCAGCGTGATATATCGGCAGAGCTGGAGCTTCGTATGCAGCTGCTTGAGGAGCGCGAAGCACAGATAAGTGCGCAGCAGCAGGAGCTGCAGACGCTTAAAGAACAGTACATAGAGCAGGGCAAGGATGTTATACTTGAAGCCAAGCGAAGAGCCGAGGGCATACTTGAGGACGCAAATGCAAATGCGGCACAGATAGTTGCCGACGCCGAGGCACAGCGTGACGATGTATTCATCAAGGCGCGTGCCGAGGGCTTTGAGCAGGGTAAAAAGGACGGCATTGATGCGTGCCTTGCAGCTGAGCAGGACATCCTTGAAAGTGCCAAAGCTTATGCTGAGAAGATAAATTCAGATAAAGAGGCTCTTTTCGAGTACTACGAAAGAGATATCTACGACACTGTGATGGAGATAGCGAAAAAGGTTACGCTTGACAGCCTTACCGCTAAGGACAGCACGGTGGTGAAAAAGCTTATCAAGAAAGCGGCTAAGGATTTCCGCAACACTGATCGCATCCGCATAACGTTGGACAGAAACGGTGCGACAGAAGAGCTTGCTTCGGATTATGAATATCTTAAGGAGCTTTGCGGCGGCGTGCAGCACGTCGAGGTGGAGCTGCTGCCTGATGCAGAGCCGGGAACGGTGATAATCGAGAGCGGCGGAGATATCACAGATGCAGGCATCCAGACCCAGCTTCGTATGATACAGGAGCTTGGCGAGGGTAAATTCCAGATGCCGGGAAAAAGGCGCTCGACCAAAAGCAAGGCGGACGCACAGATAAAGCTTGAAGAATAACAATTACAGCGGAGGTCAGGGTTTGGATTTCGCAGCATTTCGTGATGAGATAACTAAATATGACACCTTCCGCTACATGGGCAAGATCGAAAAGATAGTCGGAATGACGATCGAAGCGAGCGGTCCTACCTGTAATATCGGTGATGTGTGCCGCATATATTCAAAGGATATGGCGTCATACGTCCATGCAGAGGTAGTCGGCTTCAACAAGGAAAATATCCTGCTGATGCCGTATACTGAGATAGAGGGCATTGGCCCCGGAAGCATCGTTGACAACACGGGCGACAAGCTGGTGCTGAAGGCGGGCGAGGGCCTTGTCGGAAGGATCGTAGACGCGATGGGAAATCCCCTCGATGGCGGCGAACAGCCGAATTGCCCCGATACTATATCAATTACGGGAATTCCCGTAAATCCGTTTACAAGACCCCCTATAAAGGAAACTATAGAGCTTGGCGTCAAGGCGATAGACGGTATGCTCACCATGGGCAAGGGACAGAGAATGGGCATCTTCGCGGGCTCGGGTGTCGGTAAATCGACGCTGATGGGTATGATAGCGCGTAAGGTAAAGGCTGACATCAATGTCATTGCACTGGTCGGCGAGCGAGGCCGTGAAGTTCGCGAGTTTATCGAGCGTGATCTCGGACCTGAGGGTATGGCACGTTCCGTACTGGTCGTTGCTACTTCAGATCAGCCTGCTATGATGCGAAGCAAATGCCCGCTTACGGCTACTGCGATAGCAGAGTATTTCATGAAGCAGGGCAAGGACGTGCTGCTGATGATGGACAGTCTTACACGTTATGCTATGGCACTGCGTGAGGTTGGCCTTTCAGTCGGCGAGCCGCCGATAGCAAGAGGTTATACCCCCTCTATCTACAGCAGTATGCCGAAGCTGCTGGAGCGCGCAGGAAACTTCCCTGAGGGCTCTATCACAGGCATCTACACCGTGCTCGTTGAGGGCGACGACACCAACGAGCCTATTGCGGATACAGTCCGCGGTATCATTGACGGACATATCATTCTTTCGCGTAAGATCGCGGCGCAGAACCACTACCCCGCGATAGATATATTGCAGAGCGTCAGCCGACTTATGTCGGAGATAGCTCCGGATGAGCACAAGGACGCCGCCGGAAAGCTGAGAAACCTGATGTCGCTGTACAACAACAATGCTGACCTTATCTCCATCGGCGCGTATAAGCATGGAACAAATCCCGCGCTCGACGAGGCGATAAGAAAGATAGACCGCATCAACGAATTCCTGATGCAGAAGGTCGATGAGTCGTACAGCCTTGAGGAAACAGTGCTGATGCTGCTCCATGCGGTCAGCGACGATAAGATCTGATAACCTACTGTTCACACAGGTGATATAAATGAAGAAATTTCAGTTTTCGCTTCAGAAGCTCATGGACTTCAGAGAGCAGGAGCTTGACCGTCAGAAGAATATTCTGAGTATATTGCAGGGCGAGCTTCGCATGATCGAGGAGAGCACAGAGCAGCTGCGGCGGAAGGTATACGCTGAAAGTCAGGAGCTTGAGCGTGTGTGCGCGGATGGCGCACCTGTATATGAGGTGTCGGTGCGAAAGCGCTATATAGTAACGCTTCAGCAGGAGATACACATGAAAGAGGCTCAGGCGGTACAGAAAAAAGCTGAGATCGATGCGCAGCTTGGCGTGGTGGTCGAGGCAACAAAGGACGTAAAGACGCTTGAAAAGCTGGAGGAAAAGCAGCTTGAGGAGTACAAGGCGCTTGAGTCCAAGGAAAATGAGCAGTTTATCGAGGAGTTTGTTTCAAACGCTGCGGCAAGAAGCTCATAACAAATCGTTATCACGGCGAAAGCCTTGATATATACTATTATAATATAAAGGAGGTGAAAGAGAGAGTGGCAGTATCAATGAATGCCGGTTACATGAGAAGCGACTACATGATTTCCGACGCTGCACTGCCAATGAGAATGGAAGAGCTTGAACAGCTCGAGCAAACGGCAAAGTTTTCTGAGATACTCGGCGAGATAGGCAACACAACAGCAACAGCCGAAAAGACGATGACTGCTGAAGAACAGCCTGTTGTTGCGGATGCGATGGCAGACGAACAGGCAGCTCCGATGCTCAGCAAGGCAGAGCTTAAGGCGCTTGCAAAGGCGGTCGTTCGCGGTGAGGTTAAGCTTGACGAGATCCCTGAGGAGCTTGTCACTGACGTACTGCTTACAGTCATTGCTATGATGATGCTTGGTGTACCTGAGGATGAGATCCCTGCACTGCAGGAATATTCCGAGGAAGTACAGCCGGTACAGCTTGATGTCGAAACAGCAGAAGCGTTTATCAATGTTGTCAAGGAGCATGAAAATGCAGAGATAACACTTGAGATCGCAGAGCAGACAGCACAGCTTGATATCCCTGAGGAGATGAAGCAGGAGTTCACAAAGCAGATCGAGGTCGTTGTTTATACAATGAACGAAGCTGCAGCGAACACAGCGGCTCCCGAGATCACAGGCGAGTTTGTACGCGAAACTGATGTGCAGACAGCTGAGATCCCTGCGGAAGCGGTGGAGGCTGTAACAGAGCAGGCGGTAACGAATAATGCTCCTGCACAGCAGAGCGACAGCAATGCACAGAGCAATGTAAATGCACAGGCAGCCAGAGCACCCCAGACAGCAGATTCCGCAGAGCAGGTGAAGCTTGACGAGGAGTTCCAGCAGCTCAAAAAGGTCATTACAGAGTATACTGTGAAGAAGGCTGAACCCGAGCAGCAGAATACCGATGTACAGCAGACAGCAGTTGTGGAAACAACAGCCAAGAGCAGACTGGTTTCAAAGTCTGACGAGCTGATGATGCTGAAAAATGCAGCCAAGCCCGTACAGCAGAACGAATCCGAGCTCACAGTTGCACAGTCCACAGAGATGCCTTTGACGATGGCGGCGCAGACTCCCGTAGTGTTCACAAGAGCAGACGGAACAGAGATCGCAGTAAAGCCTGAGGAGATCATTCAGCAGGTGACCGCAAACATCATCGAGCAGGCGACCGTATCCGAAGACGGCGATACAGAGTACAGCCTGACCCTTAATCCTGAGGATCTTGGCAGCATCACTGTAAAGCTTACAAAGGCAGTCGATGGTTCGCTTTCAGTCAGCATCATGGCTGAGAACGCAAGGACACAGCGCATTATCGATCAGAACAGTGCAGCTATTCAGCAGGGACTTCGACAGAACGGTATCGAACTTGAGGATTGGCAGACAGTAACCGAGTCGCAGCACGAAAACAGAGCCGAGGACTACAACGGCAGCAGCAGAAATCCTTATTACAGCGCAGAGGATAATTCCAATAACGCTGATGAGGAGGACAACAGCTTCGCAGAGCTTATATCAGCAATGTAAGAAGCAAAAAATCTTATGAAAGGAGAAGAAGATGGCAGACACTCTTATAACTAATTATCTGACCAGCTATGAGCAGATACAGTCAAACCACGAAAAGTATGCAGACAGATTTTCTGATGCGAACGCAGAGATAGTAAATTCTGATACATTCCTCAGCCTTCTGGTTGCCGAAATGACAAATCAGGACCCTCTGGAGCCCACCTCTAATACAGAGTTCGTTTCTCAGATGGCACAGTTTACACAGCTCTCCTACGCACAGGATTCCAGTACATACGCAAAGGCAAATTACGCAGCTTCGCTCGTTGGCAAGACCGCTACCGCTACCAAGATGGACGGCGCTCAGCAGGTCACAAAGACAGGCGTGGTTGAAAGTGTCACAAAGAGCGGCAAGACCTATATCGTAAATATCGGCGGCGAGAGCTTCGATATCTCTAAGGTAACCGGTGTCAAGGAGACCGCAAAGGATGACAACGCAGGAAGTGTTGACAGCATCGTTTCCACAGGCAACAACCTTGGCGACATGATATCCAGAGCTTCCATGATGATAGGTATGCACGCAACAGTAAATGCTACAACCGAAACAGGTGCAGTAGTTGATGCAGGTACTATCGACGCTATCCAGGTGAAGAACGGTGAGATCTATATCGTTATCGGCGATATTTCTTACAAGCTTTCCGATACCGTTGAGGTAAAGTATCCCGAATACAATTACGAACAGCCTGAGCAGGATGCTGAAACAGGCACTGAGGCAGTTGAAGGCGTTACAGATACCGCAACTGACGCAGAAGATATCACAGTTGAAGAAGGACTGACAGCCCCTGAAAACACCTATACCGAAGAAGAACAGGCAGTTTCTGACGCTATCGATGAGATGGTTGAGGAGATGTTGGAGGAGCTTAAGGCTGACAAAGAAAGCGATGAGGATCTTTTAGATCTGGAGGATCTTGAGGAGATCGAGGATCTCAGATTTTCATTGGATGTAGCAGAGGGCGGAGGAATAATATAAGCACGGAGGCTTGAACTATGCTGATAAGCGAATATCTGGCGCTTCGCAATCAAATCAGCGTTACCACAGGAGCTCCGGTCAATGCGAATATTCCCGCTTCCCAGACGGAACAGACTTCGCAGGAAGGCTCGTTTGCGGCGGCTCTGCAGGAAAAGCTTGCAGAAAAGCAGTACAACGGCGGCGTGGAATTTTCCAGACACGCGATCCAGCGTCTTGAGCAGAGGAGCATCGATCTTGTATCGGGCGATACTCTCGAAAGGCTCAACAAGGGCGTTGAGATAGCAGCTGACAAG
>JAZQEQ010000158.1:0-4204 GCA_045539055.1 Oscillospiraceae bacterium
TATTATGGTAGAAAAAAGAGTCATCAGGAAATATATGGGTACACAGCCCAGAGAGATTATTCTCTAAAGTCAATAATAATTGATAAAAGATACACTACCGAAACACTTTATCTAATTGACAAATTGATTGACGCACATACAGCATGTATTTTCGGATATGATGCGTCAGAATGTTATGAGCTTATTAGCAGTATAATGTGTAATATGAACACTTTGCTATTTGAACAAAAGTATGATTGGGCGTATTCATCGTTGGATTATACCATAGCAGCAGTTGCCACTACCAAACAGTTGTATGAGCAAGTATACACACTATACGATCAATATAATGACCTCGAAAAAATTAACAAAAAAATAAAAATAACCAATTATTCAGCTATATAGCCAGTAATATATACTTTTTCATCGTTTTTTTATAAAATGTCAAATATAGAAACTAAATAATGTAATATTGACTCCCTGTTGTCAAGGCTGCATTACATATTTTTCACATCACAACAAACAAAATAATAGTCGTTATCCTCGGGAGTGCAGGAGTGCCATGTCTACAGACCACTGGTATTATCTGTCCCGAAGAAACGACTGACTTCGAAAAGAACTACTTTGAGATTTGAGCTTTAGAACCCCGTCGCAGGTGATGTTATTAAGACTCACTCTGCAGGCGAAGCCTGCGGCGGATGGCATCGGTGCTTCCTATGATTGAAGCATCGGTGTCCCCGGGTCTGTTGCTCTTATATAACAGACAGACCTTACCCTGTACTCCTGACGAGTACAGGGGTTTTTTGTATTTTATTATCACCTTAACCTTTTGAGTAAAAGGAAGGGTGATAATATGAAAACACTACAGTTATGTATAAGTGACGTTTGCGTCAAGAACATCAGAAAAGAGGATATAGACTATACTTCTATTAACAGAAGCATCACGCAAAATAGCAGAAAACTTACGCTTAATGAGATATCGACAGCAATCTCAGACGGGTATTCCTTTACCCCTGCAACATTCGGCGGTAAAAAACGAAAGAAAGAAAATGCAGAGCAAATGCAGCTCTTTGTACTGGATTTCGATTCTGATACGAAAAGTGGCAGCGACAGATGCAGCCTTGAGTATAATGAAGCATTACAGAGAGCAAGCCGATTTCATCTGCCTGTAGTAATTTCCTATGAAACCAAAAGTTCTCACGATTATAGCAGGTATCGTCTCGCTTTTCTCTACAATGTCCCTGTGTATGAAAAACGATATATGGAGCTTATATGTAGACTGCTGTTGTGTGTATTTCCTGAAGCTGACCCTACCAGCAGTGACATCTCGAAGTTCTATCTCCCCGGCAAGAATGTAGTTATGCATTCAGATGAGTATTTTTATCTGGATATGCTGATAGTAGCTGCAAGGACAGTTGTTGATACAAATTCGAATGAGGGATGGAAATCAAGATTGACATCGTTGCAGAGCAAAACAGGTATAGTAGTCAGGAATACTGATATCCTGATCGATTCAAAACCATCAAAAATACTCGATTTGAGTTCCATGACCATATATACATATATGGTGTTGGAACCGGAATCGAGTAAAATCGACCAAAATGATACAGATAACTGTGATAATCATACAGGATATATCTATTTTTCAGATACTAAAGAAAAAGTGAGACTGAATTCAGAGCCTACAAAGCGTAGCGTCTTCTATCAGAAGAACATACCTTGCGACGATTGTGTGAAAAGATGCAGGCTATACGCAGAATTTGTCAATGGCACTCGTAAGCTGGAGCATCATGAGTGGTTTGGTCTGGCGACTAATCTCATCTACAAAAACAGAGGTATGACGGAATTCAGAGAGACTTTGGAAGCGTTCCCGAACCTCTATGATGATATCCCGTACAAGCTCCAACAAGTACGTTATGCTGCTATCAACAACTTTTTTCCAACACGTTGTGAGAACTATTGTCCTTATACCGCTGAATGTTATCACAAAACAAATGCAATTTTTACAATGAAAAAGGATTACAACGAATTTAGGCGGATAGCGTCAGAGGAGCAGTATATTGAGCTTTCTGAGCTCAGAGAACAACTCAATTATGAAATGATCAAAGCTGTAACAGGTATCAATAGACATACCATCATAAAAACACAGACAGGTGCAGGAAAAACACTTGCAGCGCTGAATGCAATAAAGCATTCAAAAGATCGTATTGTAATGGGATTTGCTAATACTGATCTTATGTATGAGGTCTATAACAAAGCTATTACAATGGGAATCGAAGCTGTATGTACTCCTACAACAGATGAGATATATGGGTATCTTGAGCCACAGCAACGCAGTTTTATCGAAGCATTGTATAAGTCAGGAACCGAAGAGCTGGTAAACGAATATCTCAGGGAGCTGGGCAAAAATAATGACCATATACGAGCTTACTTCAAACGACTGGATAAGGCTTTAAAGTATAGCGGGCATATTTTTACGACACATGCAAGGCTTTTGACTATGGGTGCAACTACGCTTGCTAACTCAACAGTTATAGTTGACGAAGATATATTGCCGCTGATGTATCAGGTGCGGTCTTCTTCCGTAGAAGATCTGCACAGCTTTTGTAGAATCCTTCATGATGCTGGCTACAACATGGCAGCGGATAAGCTGAGATACATTATTTCTTTTTGTAAAGAGAAATCAGTATATTTTCGCAGTGGAGTAATGAATATTACTAAAACACACAAGCGCATTATTGCGGAATTGATTGCAGACACTGACATATATTCGTGTGTATCAGGAGAGTTGGAGAGCGACTACTTCTATTACAACTCGCAGGATGACGAGGTGTCTTTTATAATGAGACATAATATAGATTGTTCATATAACAGATGTGTTATGCTGTCTGCCACTGCGGAAAAAGATATTCACACAAAACTGTTTTCGGGCTGTAATTTTGTAGAGCTGCCTCAGGCAAGGTATCAGGGAAAACTGATACTTGATCACGAAAAATCATATAGCAGATACTATTTTGAACAAGCTCCCGAAAGATTATTCAAAGAGCTTACAGACAGACATCTCGACTGTAATTTTATTACATTTAAGAAGTTCACCCAGTATCTTGATATAGATAAGAGCAGAATATTGTATTTTGGCAGGGCGATAGGAGTGAACTGCTTTACGGGCAAGAATCTTGTGGTGGTAGGAGTACCTCACAAACCTGAATATGTTTACCGCCTTACTGCACACGCTTTAGATATCGAATGCGAAAACGATACTCTTGCAATAAGGGTGACAGAAGCGAACGGGTTCTCGTTTTATATGATGACATTTAAGAATAAGGAAATGCAGAAACTCCAGCAATATTTTCTTGAGACCGATCTGGAGCAGGCCATAGGCAGAGCAAGGTTGCTCAACAAAAACTGTACTGTATATGTGTACAGCAGATATCCTGCGAAACAATGTGTACTTGCTGAAGAGATACTGGATGATACGGGCAATACTGTGGGGAACTGAAAAACACTCTCCGTAAAACGAACGTTTTACACACAAAAAATAAACCCCTGAAATTTGCGAGATTTCAGGGGTAAAACTGTGCGAAAACTCCTGCGAAAATCTATGTGCGAAAAACCACCGTTTTATGAAGAACGGAGATTCTTATACAGGGTAGAGGGCTTAACTCCTGTAAGCTCGGTTACCTCCTTGACAGAGTATTCCTTAGTCTTGTAAAGCCTCATAGCTCTCTTTACTGCATCTTTGTCAACGGCAGGTCTCCCACCCTTACGCCCTCTGGCTCTAGCAGCGGCAAGACCTTCTCTGGTCCTGTCAGCGAGGACATCACGCTCAAACTGTGCAAGTGCAGACATCAGTGTAAATAAGAGCTTGCCAGTGCTGCTCGTAGTGTCGATGGATTCTTTGAGAGATACCAGATTAACACCCTTGCCATTGAACATCTCCATCAGCCAGATAAGATCTTTCGTACTTCTCCCCAGACGGGAGAGGGATTCCACGACTACGGTGTCCCCCTCAGTCAGACGTTCCAGGAGTTTTTCAAGCTCAGGACGGTTTCGCTTTGTACCTGTCATCTTCTCATTGTAAATGTGGTCAACGCCGTACTTTTCGAGCATATCTATCTGACGGTCGAGATTTTGCTGCTCTGTAGAAACTCGAGCATAGCCAAACACAAAGTTCCGCATTACCATTCACCTCCGCAGTAGGCGTATTCGCATAAAATCTCCTCGA
>JAZQEQ010000159.1:0-4513 GCA_045539055.1 Oscillospiraceae bacterium
TCCTCACTCAGAGCGCGGCGGGAATACTGTCCTTTGTATTTGCTATGATAAAGCTCAGTAAGATAAAAACTGAGAAATACAGCCTGTTTTCTTTAAAAATGCTCGGTACCGTTGCCCGCTATGCGATCCCCAGCGTACTTCAGCAGAGCTTTGTATCCGTTGGAAATATCTTTATCCAGAGCCTTGTCAATGGCTTCGGCTCATCCGTTATTGCAGGCTACAGCGCCGCAGTAAAGCTCAATACCTTTGCCCTCAGCTCCATTGCCACCTTGGGTACGGGAATCTCAGGCTTTACGGCTCAGAATATAGGAGCTTCGAAGCTTGAAAGAGTTTCAAAGGGTATGAAGGGAGCCGCAGTAATGGCGGCATCCGTGTCTCTTGTGTTCTTCGCGGTCTACTTCTTCCTGTCCGATCCTATGATATCTCTCTTTATGTCGAAGGGCGATATGAGCGATCTTGCTCTTATGTCAGGAAGGGATTTCCTTATGATAATCTCTCCCTTCTATATTCCGGTTTCTGTAAAGCTCCTTTGCGACGGAGCGCTGCGCGGCGGCGGTGCTATGGGATACTTCCTGTCCGCCACCTTTACGGATCTTATCCTTCGCGTGGCACTTGCGTATATACTCTGCGCTGTTGCGCCCTCCCTTGGGTATAAAGCAATATGGATGTCCTGGCCCGTTGGCTGGACGGTGTCTGCCGTAATGTCCTTGGTCTTCTATATGACGGGCGCCTGGAAGAGAGGGAAAACTGCATAGTAAAAAGCATTGCAAAGGTCAATTGATCCTTGCAATGCTTTTTGGTTTGCGTATTTTACGGGAAGTACTTTACAAAAGCGCCCGGAAGGGGTAAAATAATATGTAGTTAGATTTGAAAGCGAGGCTTTGCAAATGGATTATCAAAGACTTTACGCAAAAATAGATCTTGATGCTGTTGGTAAAAACGTTGCAGGTGTCAGAGCGCGTATTCCTGACGGTACTATGATAATGGCTGTAATTAAGGCAAATGCCTATGGACACGGAGCGGTACCTTTTTCGGAGTATCTTGAGGATAAGGTGGACTGGTACGGCGTTGCCTGCGTAGACGAAGCGAGAGAGCTGAGAAGAGCAGGGACTAAAAAGCCGATACTTATTCTCGGATATGTAAACCCCGAGGAGTATAAATACGTTGTGGCAGAGGACGTAACTGTTGCAATGTTTAAATATGCAGATGCCGAAAAACTGTCGAAAGAGGCTGTGCGGCAAGGAAAATGCGCAGATGTGCATATAAAGGTGGATACGGGTATGAGCCGTATCGGCTTTCAGCCGACAGAGGAGAGCGCTGAAGAGGTGAAAAGGATATCAGAGCTTCCCGGAATACACGTTGGCGGAATGTTCACACATTTTGCTTTGGCTGATTGTAAAGATAAGACAAGTGCCGAAAATCAACGAAACAAGTACGACGGCTTTGTATCTATGTGTAGGGACCGCGGAGTAGAGCTTCCGATAAAGCACGTAAATAACAGCGCAGGCACCATGGAGCTTGACCGTCATTACGATATGGTGCGTATGGGCATAATGCTGTACGGACTTTATCCCTCCGATGAAATGGATAAATCATATCCTTTGTATCCCGCTATGGAGCTGATATCCCATATTTCTCACGTGAAGCTCCTTGAAAAGGGAAGAGGAATAAGCTACGGACATACCTTCGTAACAGATAAGGATACCCTTGTGGCAACTGTCCCCTGCGGATATGCGGACGGATATCCGAGAGCACTTTCGTCAAATGCCGAAATCATTGTCGGCGGCGTCAGATGCCCGATCCTCGGCAGGATTTGTATGGATCAGATGATGGTTGACGTATCCGCCGTTCCACATTGCAGGGCGGGGGACGAGGTGGTTCTTGTGGGAGCTATGGGAAATGAGTTTATCTCGGTTGAAGAGCTTGCTGACCGCGCATATTCCTTCAATTACGAATTCGTATGCGGGGTAGGGCACAGAGTACCCCGTGTATATTTCGAAAACGGAGAATATAAGAAGACCGTTTCCTACATTATTTAATATAGGGCGAGCTGGCTCTTGGGAGTCGGCTCGTTCTTTCTTTGCTTTTTTCAGATACCTATATACAGTTTGCATAACAAAATTCATATCTATATAGTGTTATTATGGTAATTTGATTGATTATTATATTTTATAGAAAATATTTGGGTTTATCCCTTGACTTTTGAACGCATATACTATATACTTTATACGTAAAATTTTAACTTGGAGGTTAAAAAATGAAAAAGATCATTTCATTCCTGCTTCTTGCGGCAATGCTGATCGGTTGCATTGTTCCCGCAGCTCTTGTTTCTGCAGATGACACAGCAATCACAGTTGAAGATGTTGAAGTACTGGAAGGCTGTACTGCAGCGGATCCCGCTGTAAGCATTTCCGGTAATCCCCGATTCCTTTATGCAAAACTCGCAGTAGTTTATAAGACTGCTGAGCTTGCTCAGGGTGAAGCTGATGTTACAAGTGACCTGTTTGAAACAGTAAGCACTTCCAACATCAGAAACAACCAGGTTGCAAACTACGTTCCCGAAGGTGAAGATGCTTCTGAGTACAAGGGCTTCTTCGTTGAAATCGAGAACGGCGATAACGTAACAGCTGACGGTGAAATCGCAACTCTTGCTTTTGATCTCGTTGCTGCTGAAATTGGCGCTACATATACATTCTATGTAAGCGTTGTTGAGGCTTTCGATGCTGATGATAATGAGGTTGCTCTCAGCGATGATTACGCTGCAGGCTCCATCTCCTACATCAAGGATGAAAACCTTGGCAAGTACGACGACTTCACAATGTTCTTCGCTCCCGAGTCTGTTACTGTTGAGGCTGGAGAAAAGGCAAATGTCGATCTTCGTCTCGATGCTAACCCCGGTCTCTGGTCCATCCGTTGCATGATCGTATATCCCGAGGCTCTCTCTCTCGAGGCTAACGCTGAGGGTATCGCAATCGTTGAGAACGGTGCGATCTTCGCAGACTCCGACCTTAACCCCGGTATTGCAAACCTTCCCCTTACAGACGATAGACTCCTCATCCAGTACAAGAATTACTTTGCTGCTGAGGGCATCGCTACTGAGGGTTACAACTCCGTAGTTCTTTACTACGAGCCTGAAGCATATGATGCAGTTATCTCCGGTAACGGCGTTCTTGCTTCTCTTGCATTCAACACAGAGAACTGTGTTGCAGGCGAAAGCTATGATATCGATGTTTACTATGTAACAGGTGATATCTTCCGCGCAGAGGCTAACCAGGTATTCGTTGACCTCTTCCCCGCAACTGTAGGTACAACAGTTACAATTCCTGCAGATCCCAGCGTATGTACAGACGCTAACACAACTGAGACAGTAGTTGATGCTACTTGTGATGCTGACGGCTCCAAGACAGTTGTATGTGACATCTGCGGCACAACAGTTTCTACAGATGTTATCCCCGCTACAGGTCACGCTTACGGTGACGTAGTAGTAGTAACTCCCGCTACATGTACATCTGCCGGTGCAGGTACACAGACATGTGCTAACTGCGGCGACGTTCAGGACGTTGAGATCCCCGTTGCTGATCATACACCCAGCGATGCTACATGCGGCGAGCAGCAGACATGTACCGTTTGCGGCACAGTTCTTGATGAAGCTCTCGAGCACGTTGCAGGTGATCCTGTAACAGTTCCCGCTACATGTACAGAGGACGGCTCCAAGACTGTTTCTTGTACAAGATGCGGTGAGATCCTCTCCACAGAGGTTATCACAGCTCCCGGTCATAACTACCTCCAGCCCGGTTCTACAGTAATCGTTCCTCCCACATGTATCGACGGTGGTTACACACAGAAGACATGTCAGGTTTGCGGCGACGTAGCTATCATGGATGAGACTGAGCCTGATCCTGAGGCACACGAGATCGTTCACGTTGAGGCTAAGGATGCTGGTTGCCACTTCCTTGGTAACATCGAGTACTGGTACTGCACAGTTTGTGAAACATTCTGGCAGAACGAGGAGCTCACACAGATTACTAACTACCTCAGCACAATCATTCCTGCACTCGGTTCCGAGAACCTTGTTCACTTCGACGCTGTTGCTCCTGCTTGCCACTTCAACGGTAACATCGAGTACTGGTACTGCCCTGACTGCGAGCAGTTCTGGCAGGACGAGGCTCTTACACAGCTTACAAACTCCAAGAACGTAGTTCTTCCCGCTACAGGCTCCGATAACGTTGAGCACGTAGCTGCTAAGGATGCTACATGTGCAGAACTCGGTAACATCGAGTACTGGTACTGCCCTGATTGCGATCAGTATTTCGCAGATGAGGCACACACACAGATCACAAACCGTCTCAATGTACTTATCGGAACTCTTGATCACACAATCGTTCACTTCGATGCAGTAGCTCCTGCTTGCCACTACAACGGTAACATCGAGTACTGGTACTGCTCCGAGTGCGACGGCTTCTGGGCTGATGAGGCTCTTACACAGATCACAAACTCTAAGAGCGTAATTCTT
>JAZQEQ010000160.1:0-7316 GCA_045539055.1 Oscillospiraceae bacterium
AATAATCCTTGAAACGCTCACCGATCTGGGTCCACATAGCATTGTAGATATCCCAGCCCTGCTGACGAACCTCTTCGTCTGCCGAGCCGAACATACCCCACCAACCACCGTCCCAGTGGTCGTTGATGATAACATACATATCTGCGTCAAGAGCGTAGTTTACTACTTCCTCCACACGAGCCATAAGTCGCTCGTCAATAGTATAGTCGCCGCTCTCAAAATTCATACCGTTAGTCCATGCAACAGGAATTCTGATAGTATCAAAGCCTGCATCCTTCATAGACTGCATCATTGCTGCGCTGGTATAAGGCTGACCCCAGCCCGTTTCCATGTCAGCAGGGTTCATTCCGTTGAGATAGCCCTGATGGTTATATGCCTCGAGAGTATTTCCAAGGTTTATACCATTGCCCATAAGGCGGATCACTTCGAGTGAAGTAAGATTGTTGCCCTCGGGAGCAGTCGGAACCTCTCCTCCGTCTACAACAGCACCGTCAGTTGTCTGCGCAGGTTCGCTTTGCGAAGCACTGTTTCCTCCGCCACAGCCTGTAAGCATAAGCGACATTGCCAGCACAACGCTTGCAAGCGCTTTTGCTATACGTCTTTTTTTCATAGCTTCCTCCCATGTAAATTCTTCATGAAATTATCGTAAAAACGATTACATCTCATATTTTACCATGAAACTTGTATAAAATCAAGGGGTTTTTATAAAAATTTTTTGGCATTTCAACAATTGGCAAAAGAGTGCGGCTTGTCTATTTTTTCTTGTCAACAGCAGGTATTGACAATAAAACGGTTTTGTGATAAAATATAAAAGCTGTTTATGCGCCGGTATGTCGGAATTGGCAGACGAAACGGACTCAAAATCCGTCGGTGGCAACACCGTGTGGGTTCGACCCCCACTACCGGCACCATTTTTTCGCGGATCTGATACGGTCCGCTTTTTGTTATCAGGAGGTTTTATATGACAATGAGAAAAGTCGGCTCCGCGCTTTGCTTGTTGATTGCGGTTGCAGCAGTTATTTTTATGTTCCTTGCTAAGGATGCTAGAGGTTATCGTTTTTTCTACGGACTTTTGGGTGTCGTTGAAGACGGTACTTTTATGAGTTTTATAGGAAATATTTTTGGTGTCATTTTAACCTTTGTTGGTTTCGGCTTGACAGGTTTATATGGTTTTTCAAAAAATGACAAAAAAGCCTTGATATGCTCTGCCGCAATGTGTGGCGTATGCTTGCTTTCATTTATTCTCATCCTGTTCATGCGCCCACTCACGATTGGCGATTTTCTTATTATCACTCCTCCTGCACTCATTCTCATTTCGTTGTTAAAGCACTGATACATAACGAAAAGGCGAGCTTCGGCCCGCCTTTTTTATTTATTATGATCTGCGCTAAGCTGACCGCAGGCCGCTTTAAGCTCCGACCCGAACTCTCTGCGCATCGTCACCCCTACCCTGTTCTTTTTAAGCACATCGTAAAATGCCATGATACGATCATGGCTGCTTTTTTTGAACTTGTCAGCCTCGGTGGGATTGTAAGGAATGATATTTACATAGAAATTACGCTCTCCGATAAGTTCAGCGAGCTGCTGCGCGTGCTCGGGGAGATCGTTTATTCCGTCAAGCATGATGTATTCCAGAGTTACGCGGCGGTTTGCCTTTACTGAAAAATACTCGGCGGCTTTTATAAGCTCACTCAGAGGGTAACGCCTGTTTATCGGCATAAGCTCAGAGCGCAGCTCGTCATTGGGGGCGTGCAGGCTTATCGCGAGGTTGCAGGGATGTGAAAGGTCGGCATACCTGTAAATCTCGGGGACAAGACCACAAGTTGAAACGGTAATGTGCTTCTCACCTATCTCAAGCCCCTTGGGAGCAGTAAGTATCTCACAAAAGTGGCGCACATTGTCGAAATTGTCAAAGGGCTCGCCTATTCCCATGACCGAAACATTTGTTATCCTGATGCCAAACTCGCGCTGAACTGCAACGACCTGACCCACCATCTCCTCTGCCAGAAGATCTCTGCGGCGCTTCAGCCTGCCGCTCTGACAAAAGGCACAGCCCATTGCACAGCCGACCTGCGTGGAAATGCAGACGCTACCGCCGAAGTGCTGGCGCATCAGCACTGTTTCAACAAACTCCCCGTCCGACAGTTTCAGCAGGAGCTTTGCAGTATCCTCACTCTCAAGCCTTTCGACCACCTCGGGAAGCTGCAGTGTGAAGTCGCGCGAAAGCTGCTTGTTTACGCGCTCGGAGAACTGCGGCGGCGTGATATTGCCACCGTTTCTGCGGTATATGTAGTCGAAAAGTATAGCCGCCTTGGCTGGGTTCTCGCCTATGCCTTTAAAATACTCCTCTGTTTCAGAGGGGGTAAGTCCGTAAAAATTCATCATTCACCTGTATCTGCTCTTTTCAGCTCGGGAATCCGCATTGCTTCCTTATAGAAGCTATCCAGTGCTGTTTCAAGTTCAGTATTTCCTTTTATATATTCATCAAGACAGGACGTAAAATGCCATTCAAGATCATAATCACATTGTATATTCATAGAAAAGCTTATCTTATCCGCGCATCTGTCAAACACTGCGATGGGATTCTGTCCGCCAAGAAGCTCAACTCCGCTGCCGTTTTCGGCGAGCTCCTTCATGATAGTGGAGTTATTCACAAACTCGCCGTTTTCAGCCATTTTTCGCATGGTCACATCTTCGCAGAACAGCGTACGGATAATATCGGCAACAAGGGTAGGATTATCAGTTTTATAACCGACAGCGACAAGACTATCACCCCAATACGATGGCTGGGGTCCTTCGCATACAGCCCAGTCGCCTATTCCGCCCTCATCCGTATTCTCCGGTAGCATATAGGCAATGCCCCATGTAGCGTAGAAAAAGCCGAACACATCGCTGTCAGAGCGCTGAGCCCAAGCCCATTCAACAGACCACTGAGGATAGTCGTATAAATATCCGTTTTCGAGATATGTCTTGCTGAGTTCGAGCCACTGAAGCAGCGCTTCGTCAATAACTATCTCGTTATCCTCATTTACCCACGGCATAGTGCGCTGCTGAGAGAAGATGCGGTAGGCATCGCTATAGCCAGACAGCATCTTGTAGCCCTTCTGCTTCATAAGCTCCGCAGTTTCCGTGAAACGCTCCCAATCCGATACATATGCCTGCACCTTGTCAGGGTCGTCTGTACCAAGCACCCCGCGCGCTATCGACCTGCGGTAGGCAAATATCGCTGGGGAAGCCTTCCATGAAACGGCTTTAAGCTCGCCTGAAGCAGAGGTTCCCATTTTCTTCAGATATCCGTACATCTCGGCTGTATCGACTTCAGTTATGCCTATATCGGACAGCGGCAGTGCATAATCGGAATATACATATTTCTTTGCAAAATTGCTGTCGAAGATGAACAGGTCGATACGCTCCTCGGGCGGCAGTTCTTCCTGCTTTGTAAGGGCACGGTCGAGATTGACATAATAATCGTAGTCAACATTTGAAGAATGAGCAAACTTTACCGCAACATCACCTATCATGCCCTCTCCCTTTGAGGTCTCCACAAAATCAGGGTAATGCGACTTGAAGACATTGTAAAACTCGTCATTCATACACATAACAAACAGCCGCTTGCCCTCTTCAAGTGGCTCAGCCTCTTCATCGCGTTCTTCATAGAAATATGAATATCCGCGCTTATAGGTAACTCTGATGCTGCCCTGCTCAAGCACAAGGCGGTCAGCGGAATCGCAGAGGTACTGACGATCCTTGCCATCTACCGTGATAACAAAGCCCTTATCATTCCATACCGGCACATAGTCGTAGACCGAATATCTGTCCGATATCCGCACATTGTCCTCGGTTATGACCACATCTGCGTAGTATGGTGCTTTATCCTCCTCGCTGAGCACGACATCAATATGCAGAGGCTCAACAAACAAGGTCGTCCACTCGCCGAGCGGCTTTTCGGACGCTCTGCCGTTATTAAGTGCGATACTGATGCCCAAAACAGCCGCAGCTACCATGACTGCCACAGCAATTACAACAAATACCTTCTTCATCCAGCACCTCCGTCAGCGTTTAACTCTAACGTCACGTATCCCACGCATTATCGCAGCCTTTGCAGCTTCCGCCTGCTCCTTTGTTGCAGGCTCTGTACCTTTCAGAGGATAGTCAATGCCAAGCTGCTCGTATTTCGACACGCCCATCACATGATAAGGCAGCACGTCAAGCGCCTTTACACTTCTGAGAGAACCGATAAATCGTCCCAGCTCATACAGATGCTTTTCATCTGTTGTGATATCAGGCACAACAACGTGCCTTATCCACATAGGGATGCCGTTCTCAGACAGATAGCGCGCAAACTCCAGAATATTTGCATTGTCATGAGCAGTAAGCTCCTTATGAAGCGCAGGTTCGATATGCTTTATATCAAGCATCACAAGATCGGTAGACTCTATCAGCCTGTCGAATTTACTGCGGTTTTGCGGAGCAAATGTAATTCCCGAGGTGTCAAGGCAGGTATGTATCCCCTGCGCCTTTGCAGCCTCAAAAAGCTCGGTCACAAAGTCTATCTGCATAAGCGGCTCGCCACCTGTGACAGTGATGCCACCGTTTTTATAGAACTCCTTGCAGCTGTCATACTCGGAAAGAAGCTGTCCGACAGTTCTTTCTGTGCCGCCGCCCGTACTCCATGTGTCGGGATTATGACAGTATTTACAGCGCATCGGGCAGCCCTGCATGAATACTACAAAGCGAATACCCGGACCGTCTACCGTGCCGAAGGTCTCGGTGGAATGGATATATCCTTTCAGCATATTTTCACCTCATTCATATCTGCACAGATCGACAGAGAGGATATTTCCCTCGGGAACGCGCTCATAAAGCTCAGGCACGGGAATGATAACACCATGCTCGTATGGGATCACCTCTCCGTCTTTCAGCTCAAAGCAATCATTGTCAGTTGATGTTATATATCTTCCACCTGTGATATACAGCGTTTTTTCACCAATGTCGGGATAGCTTTCTGCTACCGCAGGGTGTGTCGCGATCAGCTCCGTATCTTCATCCGAAAGCTGTTCGCCTCCTATTGTGCAATAGCCACGCTCCTTATCTCTGAAAAACAGCAGATTAAATCCCATATATCCAATGCAATTATCCTCACGGAGAATACAGCTTCCACTGTCCTGTTCCTCTGCCAGCATACTGCACTCATAAAGCAGATGAGGCTGTCCGTCAGAAAAGCCAAATATCATCGACCATGCTGTACCCAAAGTATGTCCGCGGCCGAACTCCACATGAGATATACCGTCCTCATAGCTGATGATAACGGGCTGAGACATTGTCTGCGCCGCGGCTTCGGAGAGTACCAACGCAGACCCTGTACTGTTGACATATACAGGAACATAGAAATCACCTTGTCCGCTCCACTCCAACTCACTCAATGGCAAGGGAATACGGAAAACATATATCTGCTCTGTGTTTACGCCATCAAAAGCTGCTTCACAGGAATATACAAGATTGATCGCAACGCTTAACGTGCCGTCTGCAAGAATGATAACATCATCCTTATGAAACCCTGTCCAGAAATGCTCCGATACAGGTGTAACACTACCGTTTTCATATATAAAAAGCTCCTGAGCTGTCTGCTCTGCTTCAGCAAAATACGCTGATCTGCGCAAAGCATCTTCAGCCGCAGAATAGCACTCCATGCCCGACGTATCTGCCATCTTTTCGATCGTATAATGCAGCGGGTGCGCATCATCAAAACCGCCTGCCAGTTCAGCTAATGAAAAGCTGCTCCAATCGACTTTTGACAGGCTATCCGAGGCGCAATCTGTCTGTATTTCATCTGTCGCAGTGGTGTATGCAGACTCGCTCTTATCTTCGGGCTCTACACTTTCAGAATTATAAAAACCTGTATCAGTAATATCAGAATTCAATATCGGCTGTGCAGTCGCTGAATTATTACACCCCGTCAGAAGCATAGCCAGTATAAACACTACAGCAATCTTTTTCATCGCTGCTCCCCCTTTTATGATCTTGATATAATAATTTTACCACCCAAAGTCTTACATTTCAAGTAATTCAGAAGAACTGTAACCAAACTGTAACAATTTACGGGCGCATATTACTGCGCCCGCATCGTTATATTTTTGTGTGGAACGTTCTCGAAATAACGTCGTCCTGCTGCTCTTTTGTCAGCTTGTTGAAATTCACCGCATAGCCCGAAACTCTGATAGTGAGCTGGGGGTACTTCTCGGGGTGAGCCTGTGCATCGAGCAGTGTTTCTCTTGTGAATACATTTACATTAAGGTGGTGGCCGCCCTTCATAGCGTAGCCGTCAAGCAGCGTTACCAGATTATCCACCTGAAGCTTGTTATCATCCATAGTTAGTCCTCCTTGTCATCAATGCCCTTGTGCAGCGTAGGGATACGGCAAGCCATATTACCCTCACAACAATCGGTGCTTTTCTCTGTCTTTTCTATGATGTCAAAGTCGCCATCGGAAGCTTCTGCACTTCCCCTGACATTTATATGCTCAGAGCCGCTCGCGCATAGTTTGTCAAGCATCTCTGCCAGCTTTTTTGCATCCTCATTACTGCTCATCGGCAGCCGCCTTCTTCAGCTCTTCCTCTGTCATACCGAGGTCGAAATCAAGCTCCTCAAGCATCGACAGGCCACCCTTTCCGAGCGCATCAGGCACGATAGAGAATGTGTTGGAGATGCCGTCCTGAGCGTGCTTGAAGGGAAGCTTTGCAACAGAGGACAACGATGCAGCAGCACCGTGAGTATCTCTGCCGTGCATTGGGTTAGCACCGGGAGCAAGCGGAATTCCCATCTTTCTGCCATCAGGAGTATTGCCTGTCTTCTTACCGTAAACTACGTTAGATGTAATGGTAAGGATAGACATTGTGGGAACACTGTGACGATAGGTGTGGTGACGCTTTATCTTTTCCATAAAGGTCTCAACTATATTCACCGCGATGCTGTCAACACGGTCATCGTTGTTACCGTACTTCGGGAAGTCGCCCTCAACCTCGTAATCGGTAACGATACCATCCTCATCGCGGATGCACTTTACCTTTGCGTACTTTATAGCGGAAAGCGAGTCTGCAACAACAGAAAGTCCTGCGATACCTGTTGCGAAATAACGCTTTACCTCTCTGTCATGCAGCGCCATCTGAAGCTTTTCGAAGTCGGATCGTAGCCATGTCGTTCTGTGAGCCAAGGAGTTGTTATCAGGTCTTGTCTTCCTAAGACCGCTTGGCCTCCGACTTACCTGTTGCGAAATAACGCTTTACCTCTCTGTCATGCAGCGCCATCTGAAGCTTTTCG